>JAIRTS010000079.1 GCA_031254795.1 Treponema sp. | reverse complement strand
ATTTCATCAGACATGATTAACCCTCCCTTTTTATAAAGCCTTTCCCACAACGCGCAAGGCGACAGTTTTTGGGAAAGCGACATTAGATTTAATAGAAAAAGTGGACTTTCGTCCGCTTTTTGGAAATGGCTCTACATACTTGGACTTGCTCAATGACCCGGTTGGACATTTCGCAAGTCATTTTTTAGCGGTTATTGGCGAACCTTTGGTTCGTCAGAAACTCAACTCTGCTATATATGTCTGCCATAACGCTGGACATATTTTATATCAAATAGACTTTTTACGCTAGGGCGTATTCATACTATGAAAATATGAGGCGCTCGGAATATGAAAATGACCCATGTACGCTGTCGGAAGGATTAAAGACGCTAATGAAGACAGCCCGCTTTTCTGTTAATGGCTCGGGGCTATAAGGATAAGGAGACCTGGCTGCGCGCGTTTGAATGAGGTGGAGTCCGGCGGATCAAAAGGGTTCGGGTGGATAGGTCGCTTTGTCAAAACTGAAGTTTTGGCGAAATCTCTGTAATTTCAAAGTTTTCAAGAATTTCAGATTGTGCGTCGCCTGATATTCGTAACCTGCTCTCATGGTGACTGTCACTCTTGTGTTAAACTACAAGAAAAACGTTTGTAGACTAGGGAACATACCTTCCAAAGATGAGTGGGAGATTTAACCATTCCGATGGAATTCGACCGGCGAAGACTTCATCATCCATTTTCAAACGCGCCTGTTTCAAATCCTAAAAACAAACAAGCCATCTCCCCGTACCGAAGATAAAGCGCTCGTCCGTAGGAGGTTGGACAATTCTATTCACGTCATTTGGAAAGACAAGCCTCTGCTTGTTAAAGAAATCCCCGTTATTGTTCGATGAATAATTCGCTTGTCGTCCTGACAAACAGGAGATTGAATGGCTCGTTTCTACTAAACACAGGGCTGTGTTTCTACTGAACGGCGACATGTATTTGAAAAAAGTATTGACAAAGATGCTCAAGATGGACTGGAACATCCATCTTGGGTGTTATTGAGGAGGGAACGATGTTTGACCCAGCCTGAGTCGATGCCGGCGAGCCGGGTGGCTTCATCCAACAAAGCTTTTTTTTGCGGACTTTTGATACCGTGGCCTGTATTCTCTGGTTGCCGCCTGTTTCTCTTTTCTGCTTAACCCCATGCGGACACCTTGCGTTTGGCGTCCTGTAATTTGGGCGGCATTTTCAATTTGAGGCATTATACCTTCTGAGTGACATTTTTCGTGACGCATTTCGTAAGATTTAATCTGAGGCAATGCGACCGCTTGCAATAAACATTCAGGCATGTTACACTACCTCCCATGCGATCGTTAGGTATAAATATCGGTTCAACCAGTCTTAAAATGGTCTTGTATGATGGCAAGAATGTTATATGGAGCGCGGTGGTTCCCCACGAAGGGGATGTCAGCGCGGCCGCGCAGAAACTTTTTAGAGAAGGCGCCATTCAGGAAGGAATTCCGGCGCTGGTGACGGGAAATGAAGGGCGGTTCATGTTTGACGCCGCAGGCACTCTTGAACCGCTCTGTGTGGAAGCGGCGCTCAAAGAGCTTGATCTCAAGGCGGATGCTGTTGTGAGCATGGGTGGCGAAGATCTCATCGTGTATTCGCTTGATCCAAACGGCAAGATAATCAATAATTTTTCGGGCAACAAATGCGCCTCCGGTACGGGCGAATTCTTAAAACAGCAACTCGCCCGCATGGACATGACGTTGGACGATATTGACAAAACGCCTGACACCGCCACGGTGTACACGCTTTCGACCCGTTGCTCGGTGTTTATGAAAAGCGACTGCACTCACCGGCTTAACAAGCGGGAAGCTACCAAGGACGATATCGTGCTGTCACTCTCGGACGTGATGGCGACCAAGGTCATCGACTTTCTAAAACGCGCGAAAATAACGAGCGGACGGGTGGCGCTGACCGGCGGCATTACGCTGAACAGGCACATCGTGCGGTTTATAAAAGAAAAAGCCCCGCGCATTGAATTTGTCATTCCCGCCGCCGCGCCGGTGTTCGAAGCGTTGGGCGCCGCGGCGCTCGCCCCGTCGTCGGGGAGCAGGCTTCCGCCGGTTGAAAAACTCCTGAAGCCTCACGCCGTGCGCTTCGGCGCCTTGAACGCCCTCAAGGATTGGGCGCAAAAGGTGCGATTCTTCGAGAAGCCGGACGGCAAGGCGCAAAAGGGAAGGACGTACCTATTGGGCGTTGACGGCGGCTCTACAACAACCAAGGCGTGTCTCGTGGATGTGGAAACGGACGAGATCGTGGCGAGCCATTACGGACGCACGCACGGGGATCCGGTCAAGGCGCTCAAGGAATGTCTGAGGATCATTCAGGAAAAAATAATCGCGGATACGGGCGACAAAGAGATCGACATTCGCCTTGTGTCAACAACCGGCTCTTCGCGGGAAATTCTGGGCGTGTTTCTGGAGACGCCGGGCGTTTACAATGAGATCATCGCCCATTCGGTGGGAACCACCTACTTTGATCCTGAAGTGGAAACGATTTTCGAGATCGGGGGACAGGACGCGAAATACGTGCTGCTCAAGAACGGCGTGCCGATAGACTACGCGATGAACGAGGCGTGTTCAGCCGGCACCGGCTCCTTTCTCGAAGAGTCCGCGTCGGGCGACCTCAATATTCGGGATGCGCGGGATATCGGCCCCGTCGCGCTCAACGCGGACGCGCCCTGCAAATTCGGCGAGCATTGTTCGGCGTTCATCAACTCGGATATACGCAAAGCGGTTCAACAGGGCGCGAGCAAGGAAAACATCACTGCGGGCATCGTCTGTTCCATTGTGGCGAATTACCTCAACCGCGTGGTCGGAAACCGCAGCATTGGCAAGAAGATATTTTTGCAGGGCGGCGTGGCGAAGAATCCGGCGGTACCGCAGGCGTTCGCCATGTTGCTTGACAAGGAGATCCTTGTGCCGCCCTCGCCGGAACTCATGGGTTGTTTCGGCGTGGCTCTGCTTGCCAAACGCAAGAACGCCGATGGGCTTCTCGCCGAGAAACCCATTGACATTGACGATCTTCTGGCGCGTGAAATCATCTATGAACGGATATTCACCTGCCGGGCGTGCGACAATCGTTGCCCCATTCAGGTTTTGAAGGTAAATGGACACCCGTACATGTTCGGCGGGCGTTGCAATAAATACACAAATATGCGCAAAGCCGTGAAAGACGCGCCGGTGTTCGACTATGTTGAAAAACGGCAGAAAATGCTGTTCGAGACGTTCGCGGCGCCGGACTGGAACGAAGGCGCCAAGCCTCCGAAACGCGGCTACACGGTGGGCATCCCCCGTTGCTTCTCGGTTCACTCGCTCTACCCATTCTACTCGTGGTTCTTCCATGAATTGGGCGTGAAGACATTCCTGTCGACCGAAGTAGTGCATGAGGGCGTGGCGCGGTCCGAGTCCACCTACTGTTTTCCGGCGGAGATCGCCCATGGCGCGGTGCAGGATTGTCTTGACAAGGACGCGGATTTTGTGTTGTTGCCCCATTTTCGGGACATGCCTTCGTATGAGGAGCAGGTTCACGCGAATTTCTGTCCCATCACCCAAAGCCTTCCATATTACATTGAAAAGGCTTTTCCGGACGTTGACAAAAAGAAGTGGCTGCCCGTTGTAGTGAGTTTCAAGTTTGGAGAAGGCAAGGCGCTTGAACTTTTTACCCTAATGTCCGAAAAACTCGGCGCCGACGCGGAAGAGATCGAGGCGGCCTTCAGGACGGCGCTCGCCAAGCAGAACGAATATTTCGCCGCGTGTGAAGAGCTTGGCAAGGAGGCGCTGGAAGACGCCCGCAAAGCGGACAGGCCCGTCATCGCCCTGCTCGGACGTCCGTACAACGCCTTCACCGCCGAGGCGAATATGGGGATTCCCCGAAAATTCACCACACGCGGATATTCCATTGTGCCTTTTGACATTCTGCCTTTCAAAGACGAGCAGATTTTCCCGAACATGTACTGGTATTACGGGCAGCAGGATGTAAAATCCGCGAATTTCCTCAAAAAAGAAGACAACATCTATGTCACCTACATCACAAACTTCTCCTGCGCGCCGGACTCTTTCATCCTCCACTATCTCAAGTGGGCGATGGGTCAAAAACCCTTCCTCGTTCTGGAATTGGACTCTCACTCGGCGGACGCGGGCGTCGACACCCGCGTGGAAGCCTTCCTCGACATCATAGACGGGTACCGCTCGAAGAAAAACGAGCTTGAAGCCGAGCGATACAGCAATGGGTGGCGGTTTATCAGTGAAAAACTGCCGAACGGCGAATTCGATCTGCGCGTAGACAACGATATCACCGGCGACAAACGCAGGATACGCGGCGACAAACGCGTCAAGATACTGCTTTCCAACATGGGCTTGATTTCCACCGAATACATGGCGGCGGCCATACGCAGTCTCGGTTTTAACGCGGAAGCCATGCCGGTTGCGACCAGCAAAACCGTTCAGATAGCGCGCTCTCACGCTTCGGGCAAGGAATGTGTGCCGAGCCACCTTGTGCTGGGAAGCGCGCTCCAGTTTATCACCAGTCCCCAATACCGGAAAGACGAGTTGTACCTTGTTTTTGTGCCGATAACCACCGGTCCCTGCCGCACCGGGCAGTACTTCGTGTATTACGAAAACCTGTTCCGCGACATGCGGCTTGAAAACGTGGTTGTCTTCACCCTGTCCGCCGACAATTCCTACACCGAATTGGGACCAGCGTTCGCCAGGGAGATGTGGAAGGGGTTGCTTATCGCGGACTACCTCAAGGACATACAGACCGCCTTGCAGGCCACGGCCGAGAATCCGAAACAGGCCGTGAAAGGGTTTGAGGCGTCATGGCGCAGAGTTATGAAGGCTGTGGAGTTCAACCCAAAAGGTATATGGAAAGAGCTGAAACTGGTCGCTCAAGACGCGCGGAAAATACCGCTCAAGCGAACCATCGCCCAATGCCCCAAAGTGATGATCGTCGGCGAAATCTATGTGCGCCGCGACGACTTTGCGGTCGGCGAGCTCATTGACCTGATGAGCGAACGGGGCATCGTGGTGAAGGTTGCGAGCATCTCGGAATGGATACATTACCTCGACTTTGTGCGTGAATATTCCTTCAAAAAACTCATCAATTTGCGGCCGAAAGGCAAACGCCTCTTCTCGAAGCCGTGGATGGATTTGAAAAAACTGGAGCTTGAGGAATGGTGGAAGAAATCAATAGAGGACAAGGTGATAAAGATACTGGAGCCGACCGGTCTGGTGGCGCGTTCCCCGCACGACATGCGCGAGATAATGGAAAATACACAGGAACACTTCGTGAACCTTGAGCTTAACTCGGAAATCGCGGTCTCATCCGGCGTCGCGGCGACCGCGATGCAGATGAAAGACGGATTCTCCGGCATCGTGAACATCTCGCCTTTCGCCTGCCTCATCGGGCGAGTTATCGAAGGCTTGTTTACACCCTGGGCGCGGGAACGCAATTACCCGATCCTTTCTGTTGAAGTTGACGGAAACCTCCTGCCGCCGAACATTGTGAACAAGCTCAACATCTTCATGGTAAATGTGTTGCGCTTCAAGGGGAGCGACGATCTGTCCGGTCTGGTTGACGCGCCGCAAGCGGCGGCTGGGACGGCGGCAGAGGGGCAGTTGGTTGCGGCGACGCCGCCGGAATCTAAAAAGATGGCGGTATGAAAGAATACCATATCGAAGGCGGACACACCATAAACGGCGCCATCAGGGCAAGCGGCAACAAAAACGCGGCGCTGCCCTGCATCGCCGCCGCGCTCCTCACCGACGATCCGGTTGTATTGAAAAACATCCCCGATATTGAGGACGTACACGTCATGCTTGACGTGTACCACGCCCTCGGCGGGGATGTGACGCGGCTCTCTTCCAATTCGTACCGCTTGCACACGAAAAATATCGTGTCATCGGAGATTCCGCTTGAGCATGCGAAAAAAATACGCGCGTCCATTCTATTCGCAGGACCTCTCCTCGCTCGCACCGGACGCGCCGCGTTGCCGCCGCCGGGTGGAGACGTTATCGGCAGACGGCGACTTGACACGCACTTTTTGGCCCTCACCGAATTGGGGGCGTCGGTGGAACAGAGCGATATGTTCACCTTCACCGCAAGCCGGCTGACCGGAAACGACATCTTCCTTGACGAGGCGTCGGTGACGGCTACGGAAAACGGCGTCATGGCGGCGGCGCTTGCCGAAGGGGAAACGATCTTCACCAACGCGGCGAGCGAGCCGCATGTGCAGGATCTGTGCCGTATGCTCGCGCTCATGGGCGCCCATATTGAAGGCATTGGATCAAACATCCTCGCCATCCGGGGCGTGAAAAAATTGTCAGGCTGCGAGTTTGAAGTTGGCGCCGATTTTATGGAAGTTGGCTCTTTCATCGGACTTGCCGCCGCGACACGGGGAGAGCTTTTTATTGAAGGCGCGACAGTACCGGACATACGTCCCGCGAAGACCGCGTTCCGCAAGCTCGGTCTTGTCTGGGAACACGAGGGCGCGACGCTCCATGTGCCGAAAGAGCAAACGCTGACGGTAAACTGCGATTTAGGCGGCATGATTCCAAAAATTGACGACGCGCCGTGGCCCGGGTTCCCGCCCGACCTCATGAGCATTATCACGGTTGTGGCCACGCAAGTACGCGGCGCCGTGCTGGTGCATGAAAAGATGTTTGAGTCCCGCATGTTCTTTGTAGACAAACTCATCGGCATGGGCGCGCGCATCGTGCTGTGCGACCCGCACCGCGCGGTCATTTCCGGTCCCTCTGAGCTTACCGGCTCGGAATTGCACAGCCCGGATGTGCGCGCGGGTATGGCGCTTGTGATCGCGGCGATGGCGGCGAGGGGCAAAAGCGTCATACGCAACGTGTACCAGATAGACCGTGGCTATGAAAACCTCGTGAGCAGGCTTTCCGCCTTGGGCGCGGTTATTCAGGAAAAAGATGTGTAGCGGGCGCTTGGGGCGCATGGCGACACGGCGGCCCCTCAAATTGGGTTGCATTTTCATACCGTCGCAAACTTCTCTTTTCGGGCGTTTTTTCGATGTCTCACCGCGGGCGATTGACAAAACGGCGTTCTCTTTCTATAATTGAGGCGTCTTTAGTAGCTTGTTGCGCTTGTAGGTCTTTGCGCCACTTTGCGCCGCAAAAACCACGATTTATGGGCTACTTTGGTAGTTTGCGAGGTTTTATGCGCGAAGCGCGACAAACTGCTAGGATAAGGCGCTGATATATCGGCGTTATTAAAGAAATTATACGGAAAACCTCATAATATAATTGAGGTGATATTTTACAAGATTGAACAGCTAAAAAAGAGCCTCCCCGCCACAGAGGGCGCGACATCTGCGGCAAATAGTTTGCGACCGGGCATAGATTCCGGATTTCCAATGAACCGTCCCGCCGCTTGCGGCCGGGTAGTTCATTGCCACATATTACGAAATAATGGAGCCATTTATGACCGCCCCGCAAAAAAAGGAACGTGTCGCCGAACTTGAAAACCTCATACAAGGCTATCAGTCTTCATATTACAACGGCGAGGCTGAAATAACAGACGCAGAATTCGATCTCCTCTGGGACGAGTTGAAACGGCTTGCGCCGGAAAGCCCCGTGTTGGCTCGAATAGGCGCGGACGGCGTGGATGACATAGACGGCTTTCCCAAAGCCGCCCATCTTATCCCGATGGGCAGTCAGGACAAAGCCGCGGATCCGGAGGCTTTTCGCGCGTGGACGCAAAAGATACAAGCGCCTGTCTACGTGGTGCAGTTCAAACTCGACGGCGCGAGCCTCGAATTGCAGTACGAGAAAGGCGCGCTTGTCCGCGCCGTTACCCGTGGAGACGGCGTTATCGGCGATGAGATAACGCGGAACGCTCTGCGCATGAACGGCGTGCTGCCTGCGCTCAACGTGGACTTTTCCGGCGGCGTGCGGGGCGAAGCGCTTATGCCGCGCGCGGTGTGGAAGGAAAAACACACGAACAAGGCGAACTGCCGCAACGCCGCGAACGGCATTATGCGGCGCAAGGACGGCGCAGGCTGTGAAGACCTTGTTTTTCTCGCCTATGACGCTTCCGCAACTGGAAACGACGGCTTTTTTAAGAATGAAATTGAGAAGATCACATGGCTTGCGGCGCAGGGTTTTATGGTTTCTGAAACAAAGGAATTTACGGACGCGGAGGCGATCATCGCGTACCGCGCGATGATCGCGAATACACGAGAAAACCTTGACGTGGACATAGACGGGCTTGTGGTGAAAGACCGCGAAACCAACATGGACGATCTCCGCCGCGTCCGCCCTGAACGGCAAATCGCCTTCAAATTTGAGCTTGAAATCGCCTATACCGCGCTTCGCGCCGTTGAGTGGAGTGAAGCCGGAGCGACCTACACGCCGATTGGACTCATCGATCCGGTGCGGCTTGCCGGAACAACCGTTAAACGGGCAAGCCTCAACAATCCCGGCATGATCCGCTCAATGAAGCTTAAAATCGGCTCGGTTGTGTCTGTGGTGAAGCGCGGGGAAATCATCCCAAAAATTGAACGTGTGGCGCCGGCGGAGGCGCTTCCCGATTTTGATCTGCCGGAAGAATCGGACATTGTGTTTCCCGTCTCATGTTCGGTGTGCGGCGCCACGCTTGTTGACGAAGATTCTCGCCTATACTGTCCCAATCCGGCGTGTCCCAAACTGCTTCTCCACCGGCTGGAAAAATGGATCAAAATCCTTGACATTCGGGAAATTGGCGAAAAATTGATTAAGCAGTTGTTTGCCGCAGGCAGAGTCACCCAGATACACGATCTGTACACGCTCACGCCTGAAGAACTCGCGGCGTTCGACCGCATGGGAACGCTTTCCGCGAACAAGGTTGTCAAATACATACGCGCCGCGCGGGATATTTCGCTTGCTAAATTTATCGCGGGCTTTGATTTTGAAGGCGTCGGCGAGACGATCATGGAAAAAGTCGTCGATTTCGGCTTTAATACGCTTGAGAAACTCCGCGCCGCTGACGCCGACGCGCTTGCCATTGTGGAAGGCATCGGAGAGGTGACGGCGAAAACCATCGTCCAGGGCATGCGGCAAGCGGCGCGGGAAATGGACGCCGTGCTTGACGCCGGCGTCATTGCCATAGCGGAGCCGCCCGATGAATCAAAGCAGCCGCTCAAAGGACTTTCTTTCTGTTTCACCGGGGAACTCATTGTGATGAAGCGCAGCCAAGCCGAAGAAAGGGTGAAGGCGTTGGGGGGGTCGCCAAAAAATTCGGTGGTGAAGGGGCTTTCCTACCTTGTCGCCAATGACACGGGATCAGGTTCGGCGAAGAACAGGAAAGCGCGGGATCTGGGCGTACCGGTTATTGATGAAAGGCAATTTCTTGAACTTATTGACAAAGCCGCGCGGTCAGTTTCCGGCGTTGCGACGCCCGCGAAACCTCTGGCGCAGGGAGAGTTGTTTTAGCGACGGGCTGGCGTTCAGCGCGGGGACATTTCAGATCGTGTTTCAATTTCTTGGGGCTTAACACCTCGCGCCTTAGGGCGGTTCAAATTTTAGTCAAAATAAGATGAACTGAAAGAACAAGTGAATTTATACATAAATCACACAATGTTTCAGCATTATTGTATCACGTAGTCTATCCTGCAAAAGCAACTGGAATTATTCTAATATGTCAAACAACAATCCCATGCCCCGCCGCTTGCGGCGGGGAGGCTCATTTCCCCGCAATCTTTTCGCGGCGCCCGCGCGGAGCCTGGGAGATCAGGTCTTGCCCTGTGAATCTGGCGCGCTGTCAAGGCGGCGCAGTAGACCGCTCACCAGCGCTTTTCCTTCTGGAATCTGCTTGAGAGACTCGAATAAGCCATTGAGCGCCGAGCCGCCTTTTGAAGAAAAGACGTCGCTTATTTTTTCAATGCCGGTCTGAACGTCGCCGCTGTTCGCCAGAATCTTGATGTCCGCGCGTCCTATGTTCTTCGCCTGTTCAATGCCGACGTCGCGGGCGGCCTTGATCTGCTCAATGGCAAGAAGGTACTGCTGATACTCCTTGTTTTCGCCCACGTCTTTGGCAAGGGTCGTCTGCGCCACAACGCTGGCGAGCTGTTTCGCTTTTTCCGCCTCAGCTTCCGCAAGCCCCACAGCCT
>JAIRTS010000071.1 GCA_031254795.1 Treponema sp. | reverse complement strand
CGACGCTCCTCGCGTTCTGGACTCAAGCCACTTGGTATCTCTCATGGTATTTAAATGCGGGAATCACGTTTCTCGGCGGCACGTTCATTCCCTTGTGGTTTTACCCGCAATTCTTTCGACAGATGAGCGTGATTTTGCCGTTTCGATACATCACTTTTGAAGCGGTTGAGTGCTGGCTGGGAAAGCTTCCGCTTGCCCACGCAACGCAACATCTGGCAATCGCGCTCGGCTGGGCGCTTGTCCTTTTCGGCCTCTCATCCCTTTTATGGCGACAAGCGCGGAAAAAAATAACGATAAACGGAGGTTGATATGCGCAAAATAACATTCCTTTACATTCACTTCGCGAGAATAGCGATTCGCGCCGCCACAGCGCATCGATCCGCATTCTGGGCCGGCGTTGTCGGGCAATGGCTTGGGTATGGCGCCACATTCGCCACACTGTATATCATGGTGAACACGTTTGACGTACTCGCCGGGTGGAACGCGGATGAAATGATTTTCATGTATGCGGTGAATCTGCTCTCTTACGCGATTGCGGCGACTTTTTTTTACAATCCGGCGACAACGCTTTCAACAAAAATACGAACCGGCGAATTTGACGGCGCGTTGACAAAGCCGGTTCATCCTTTCCTGCACGAATTTTACACCGGTTTTAATTTCGGTTATGTAAGCCACATCAGCCTTTCCCTCGCGGCAATGATCATGGCAAGCGTCAATGTTGGGTTTTCATGGTCGCCGCTCGCTGTCTTGACTTTTTTGGCCATGCTTTTCGGCGCGATATTGGTTCAAGCCGCGTTTTTGATAGCGGTCTCGTCAGCCAGTTTCTTTCTGATACATGAAAATCCATTTTTTGAATTGTCCTATACCATTCAGAAATTCACTCAATACCCCATAGCCATATATCCGCTGTTCCTGCAAATTGTACTGACATTTGTTCTTCCGGTCGCCTTTATGAATTTTTATCCGGCTTCGGCGATATTGGGAAAAGACAGCGGCGCGTTCGCGTCGGTGTTAAGCCGCTGGACGCCGATTGCCGGAATACTTCTTTTCGCCTTGAGCGTTCTGTTGTGGAATTGGGCGTTGTCAAAATATCAAAGCGCCGGAAGTTAAACCGGAAGGGGGCGAATCATGAGTTTTATAGAAGTCTCGCATGTTTCAAAGCATTTCAACATACCCAAGAGCCGATCCGGTTTTTTCGCTTCATTGCTGTCGCTTTTTCACCGTGAATACGCAGTGAAAAAAGCGGTTGACGACATTTCTTTCTCCATTGAAAAAGGGGAAATTTGCGGATACATTGGACCCAATGGCGCGGGAAAATCCACGACGCTTAAAATGCTTTCGGGCGTGCTTGTACCGGACGCGGGAGACATAGCGGTCGGCGGCGTAGCGCCGTACCGGGAGCGGAAAAAGAACGCGAAGCGCATAGGGGTGGTGTTTGGGCAACGTTCTCAACTATACTGGGACTTGCCGGCGCTGGATACGTTCGAGCTTTACCAAAAATTGTATGACATTCCGCCAGCCGTATATGAGCGCAACAAAAACCGGTGCATTGAATTGCTTGACATGGGTGGCTTTCTGGAGCAGCCGGTGAGGCAATTAAGTTTAGGGCAAAAAATGAAGGCGAATCTCGCGCTCGCCATGTTGCACGATCCTGACGTGCTGTATCTTGACGAGCCGACTATCGGGCTTGACGTGATGAGCAAGAAGATTCTGCGCCAGAGCGTTCTCGCGCTCAACAAAGAAAAAAACACCACCATCATGCTGACGACCCATGACATGGATGACATTGAGGCAGTGTGCGGTCGGCTTATTTTGATAGACAAGGGGAAAAAGCTCTTTGACGGCGCTCTCAGCGACTTTAAGAGCCGGTACGAAGACAGTTTTATGATAAAAATGGAATTTGCGGTCGCGCCGCGATGGATAGAGGACGCTGATTTCAGCCTTTGCGCGAGTGAAAACAATGTCTGGATTATCAAAGCCGCAAAGCGCATGCAGCACAAAGACGCGCTCGCGACGCTGATAAACCGGTACAACGCGGAACATATATCGGTTCATGAGCAGAGCGTCGAAGATATTGTCCAAAACATATTCAGCGGCGGATAAGCGGTCGTGATACTCTCATCGGAAGGAATCCTTTGAACAAAAAGGCGAATGATTTTATGATTGAGCCTGTTTAAAAACTGACGACCCGGGTCTCGTTTTGGAATAGACGCAGATGAGAATGAAATAATCGGCTGGCATTATGACAACGGCAAAGGCGGGGCATGTAAAGAGGATAAAGTGCAGACGCCGATAGATTGTCAAATAGCATCCATGACGAAAGCGGAAGCCGTCTGCAAGGCAGGAAAATATCTGCGGATAAGAGAACAAAGCAAGAATGAGATGACGCGGGGACGGCAAGCCGAACGGTACAAAAACACGTTGTCAGGATAGAGCGGAGGAAACATCTGATGGGGCGCCGGTATAATACATTTCCTTTCTCGCTTGCTTGTTATCCATATCTATAAATATACGATATGGCTTGCCATTTTCATAATCCCATTTTATTATTTTTTTTGGAACTATTTCTATTAACACTTCCGTTTCATTACGCTTATATGTTTCATACGAGTTTTTATAATATTTTTTGTATATTTCCATTATTTCAGCGTTTTGTTTGTCATTTATTTTTCCAAGAATATTGGCGGCGCCTTCTATCTGAATATTATCAACACATAAGGCGACATTATTATTTTCACAAATTTGTTTGTATTTCATTAAATCAGCCCCTGTCTGAAAGAATATTTTATTTTCATAAATAATGCAACTCATAAGCCTTACCGTAGGGTGGTTTTTGCTGCTGGTTGCCAATGCCATTGTTTTATATTCTCCAATATGGGCGTATATTTTTTCCAGTTCAATTCGATAATTTAATTCCATACAAAAACTCTCCTAAAAAACAAGTTGCATTCGGGACAGTTTCAAAACTGAGATTTTAAAACTGGCTCATTCTATTATAGATAAATCTTTGTTAATGTCAAGCCTTTTTTGAATTTTCACAAAAATCATCCCCAAAATTTCGCCTGACGTTCCTGCTGTGTCTGATGTTTTGTCGCCAGTCGCCCGGACAAGGGCTTTGCGCGGCAAAGACCGTGGCTGGCAAAATGTGGCGGAGGTTTTGCGTGAGAATGGAGGCTGGCATAGCTAGGTCACGGAATGACCTAGGGGCTGTTGGCAAAGGAGGATTTTAAGAAAAGCGGCTATGATAAACCCGAGCAAGTTCATATCAGATTTTTCATACCGTACCCTAAGCCGCCTGTTCTCTTTAGCCTTTCCGAATATCCGCTCTATGTAAGATCGTTTCCGGTGCTTCTGTTTGTCATATGGTATCTCTTCTTTCCGGTTTTTTCACCCGGGTACCATCGGTTCGTTATTGTTCTCCTTCAATATCCTGCGAAACTCGCCGCTGTCACACCCGCAGTCGGCGTCAAACCCCATCGAATCATCCGCCAAATTTCCGGCGCTCTCTTTATCTTTATGCGCCCTGAAGCTATGTACGCCGCCTTTGCCCTCCCGAACATCCAGCGCCTTCCTGACGTTTCGCTCTATGACGACATGGGTCTTCGCGCGCGGTGCTTTTTCCTCCGAATAATACGCTTTCCTGCCCTCTTTCAGGCGGTTTATGGGACATTCCGTGACATCCGCCGCGCTGTACTGGATGGACTCTGTTTTCTCTTGAACGCTTTCTTTCCAGAAACCTGTTGCGCTTGTAGGTTTTTGCGCCATTTTGTGCCGCAAAAACCACGATTTATGGGCTGCTTGCGGCTAAAGCCGCTTAACAGTTTGCAGGATAAAAAATCGCCTAATCGGCGATTTTTGGAGGTTTTGCGCGTGAAGCGCAACAAACTGCTAGGCGGGGCGACTACGCCGTCTTTAACCAGCGTATCCTCCGCCCTTTGGATAGCGAGGCAAGCCGCGCCTTTACAGACGCCGTGTTTCGCCGCAAATGCTGTCCATCGTCCGCTAGTCCCGCAAGTATTTTAAGGCAATGTACAACTTGTCCTCAGGCGTCAGTTTTGGAGGTCTGCCCCTCTTTTGTGCGGTGTGTCGAACTCTTTTTGGAGGCTCGACCCCATTTTATGAAACATATCGGGGGTCATCCCATATACCCGCTTAAAAACAGCCGCTTTGGCATCCCGCGCCTTTCTTTCCCTTCCCATGCTCTCATTATATCATCCATGGTGTTATTAAATGCGCATCCCTGTCGCAAGCGACGGCTCGCAAGCGATTTTTTTGCCTCTTGACTACTTATATAACCACCAGTTACACTACTTATAGTGGATGTACAGGGGGAGGTGTTCTAACCTTTTTGAAGAATTTGGAAATGGTCGTTGTTTTGGATAATCAGGATATTTTATCACGGGTATGCGGCGCGAATGACGATAATTTGAAAACGCTTGAGGTGGAATTGGGCGGCAGGGTTTTTGCGCGCGGCAATGAGATACGCATTGAACACACCGATGAGGAAGCCGGCGCACGGTTTAAAGCGGTGATACATGGACTTGTCGACGCGGCGCGTTCCGGCGAAAATCCCTCGATTGAATACGTCAAGGCGCTTGTCGGCGCCGTGGAGACCGCCGCGCCGGAATGTACGCCGGCGCATGATCCAATTCGGGATGCGGTTATCCACATTCCAAGCGGGTTCAGCCGCGTGTACCCACGGAGCAGGAATCAGGCGCAGTACATACAGGGCATGAGAGCGCGCGACATCAGTTTCTGCATAGGCCCCGCCGGAACCGGCAAGACCTACCTCGCAGTCGCCGAGGCGCTTCGCCTCGTGCTGTCGAAAAAAACGCGGAAACTGGCGTTGACCCGTCCGGTGGTGGAAGCCGGGGAAAGCCTGGGATTTTTGCCCGGGGATCTTATGCAGAAAATAAATCCCTACTTGCGTCCGTTGTACGACGCGATGGAATCCCTTGTGCCGTTTGAAGTCATTCGCCGGCTTGAGGAAATCAGAGCCATAGAGATAGCGCCGCTCGCATACATGCGGGGAAGGAGCCTCAACGACAGCGTGATTATCCTTGACGAGGCGCAAAACACGACCAAAGAACAGATGAAGATGTTTTTGACGCGGCTGGGGCAGGGATCGCGCTCCATCATCACCGGAGATACAACCCAAATTGACCTTCCAAAACGGGGCTATTCAGGGCTGATTCACGCGGTTTCCCTGCTCAAAGATGTTGAAGGAATACATTTTTCCTATCTCCATACGATGGATGTTGTCCGCCATCCCCTTATAAAGAAGATAATACAAGCCTATGACAATGAAAAATAAATTTAACCTGTGGGAAACATGCGCCAACGCCATCCTAAAAAACATCAAGGACGCGAAGATCAGTCCAGGTCCGGTGATTGTCACGCTAGCGGCGTTTCTGATTTCATCCATTGTGGTGATAAATTCGGAAAATTCCCGCGGCGACATCGGCAATTTAAGTGAATTCGAAGTCGGGAAAGTCGCGGAACATGACGTAGTAGCGGTGAAACCGGTTTCCTACATTGATGAGTCCGCGACGAACCTGCTCATTGAAGAGCGGAAACGCCTTGTGCCTGCGATTTTCCGCTATGAAAATGAAAAGACCCTTGAAGCTGAAAGGAATTATAACCGTTTCGTGTCTATATGCCGTGAGTTTTTTGAAAAAACCAGCGTGGATGAAGAAGCCGCCCATGAAGCCGATTCGGAAGATTTCCGCACGGAAGACTTCCGCATACTGATCTATTCGGAATTCCCCAATGCGTTTCCTGTAGAAACGCTGGATACCCTTTCCCGAAATCCAAACCGGAACCAATTGCTTTCGGAAGCCCGAAAGATTCTTTCTTATTTTATGGAAGAGGGAATTTTCTCCCTGTCGCAAAACGAGCTTTCCCGGTACAACCCCGTCATGGTTGAGGTGTCGCGGAGTTCGGGTTCCCGCATGGGCAGGGAACAGGTGGATTTCAATCGCGTCGTCACCTTGGGCAACCTGCGCGACTACATGACCGAGCGCCTCGCGCAAGGCGAGTCCTCCGCCGCTCTCGAGGGTATATGCTATGATCTGCTTAAACATTTTTTTATGGAGAATGTGTTTTTTTCAAAAATGGACACCGAAGAGCAGGTGAAAGAAGCCGCCACCCGTGTGGAGCCAGCTTTCATCCATATTGAGCAGGGGCAGCGGATCATAAAGAAAGGGTTTGTCATAAACAAAGAAGACATGATTTCACTGAACGCTTTGAGTTCCGCCCTCTCTGAAAAGGATTTCAGCGGCGCGGTGGGGCGGCTGTCGCTCATCTGTATGCTCTATATCCTTTTTATCTTTATCGGCGGCATTAAGCTCGTAGGACGGAATTTGCACAACAGTGAAATTTATCTGCTTACTGCGCTCACGAGCCTGTACATCATCGGCGCCGCGCTGGCGAAAACCCTTCCTTTTAACAGCGACTTCTTCCCAATTTCGCTTTTGCTTCCCACCGCTCTGGTAATCATGTTGCCGTCCATTCTGATAGGCGGATACCTTGCCCTCGCGTGGGCTTTTGTGTTGCCTCTGGCAGGTTTCCTGCTCGGCTGCTTTGACATGCCGGCGTACGTTATAGCCCTTGCGTCAGGCATTGTGGCTTCCCGCGCCTTGCACAACGCCGAACGCCGCATGGACCTGGTGAAGGCCGGACTCCATATTGCCGCGGCGAACTGCATTGCGGTCATCGCGATGATGCTCGTGCAGCACGCGCCGGTAAAAGACTACCCGCTCCTGCTATTCTGGGCCGCGTTCAACGGCATAGCGTCCGGCATGCTCGTTCTGGGAATTCTGCCGCCTCTGGAAAACGGACTTAACGCGGCGACAACGTTCAGGCTCATCGAATTGTCCGATCTGAACGCGCCCCTCATACGGCGGCTTTTCACCATAGCCCCCGGCACCTACAGCCATTCGTTTATGGTGGCGCAGCTTGCCGAAGCCGCGTGTCAGGAAATCGGGGCGAATTCTCTGCTGGCTCGGGTCGGCGCGTATTACCATGACATTGGCAAAATGGAGCAGCCTGAGTACTTTGTGGAAAATCAGGCGGGTTACAACAAGCACGACGAGATTCCGCCGCGGCTGTCCGCGACCATTTTGCGCAGTCACGTGAAACTCGGCGTTGAAAAAGCCCGCGGCATGAGATTGCCCAAGCAGGTCATCGCCATCATCGCGGAGCATCACGGGAATTCGGTTATCCGGTTCTTTTATCACAAAGCGCTTGAACAGGAAAAAGATGTGAGTGTTGAGGACTTTTCCTATCCGGGCAATCCTCCACGCTCGCGGGAATCTGCGGTGGTCATGCTCGCCGACACATCCGAAGCCGCGGTACGGACGCTTGAGAAAAAGACCGCGACAAAAATTGAGGAATTTATCCAGACGCTCATCAATGGCAAGCTCGAACATGGACAACTCGCCGAATCAGATCTCACGTTCCGGGATTTGGGGGCTATTAAAAAGGCGTTTGTCCGTGTGCTGGCAAGTTACTACCATTCACGCATAGAGTATCCGAAAGAGAAAAAGGAAGCCATGTCTAACGGCGGTTGATTGCGGCTGATGTGGCGCACGCGCGCGTCTGACAGGCGGATTTTCGCTCTATTCGGCTCGTGCGCGCGGGGCAATTCGCCCCTGTTTCAGCCGCAGTTTCCTTGACGCCTCCGCCACGCGATGAACTTCATCAAAAACACGCGCGTCTTCGATCAAAATATAATATTTTCTAAATTTTTTAAAATAAGGCTTGATGAAAAAATAAAGAAGTGCTATACTTGGTATATGGGTGGTATATCAGAGGGATGGATCGTCTCCCTCCCCCCCGGAAGAAGGCGGCCCGCAAAATTTCAAAAATTTCCTATATAAACAAGTAGTAAATTAAGTGGATTTTAACGTATAAAGAAGGAGGTGAACCTAATTGATAGGAGCGGTGGCGTTCCTTTTTCATACAAAAATTCTTGAGGAGAAAAAGTG
>JAIRTS010000034.1 GCA_031254795.1 Treponema sp. | reverse complement strand
CGCCTTATGGTATACTGTATAAGATTATCGCCTCTCATACCGGCGGGATAGGAGCGCATGCAATTTGGAAACGGAATCTGTGCATTGTTTTGGGATAAAAAAAAACGCGCTGGCGGGTTTGTCTCTTGAAAAACTGACGGACATGCTGCAGCCGCTGCCCGCGTTCCGCGCGAAACAGATTTTCAGATGGTTGGCGCGGGGCGTCCGCTCATTCAATGATATGACGGATATCTCGCTTGTCGTACGGGAAGCGTTGGAAAAACGGTTTTCCCTGTATTCGAGCGTTATTTCACAACAGCTTTCCGGCAACGACGGCACGGTGAAAATCCAGATCACGCTGGAAGATGGGTGTACGATAGAATCGGTGTTGCTGGCTGACGGCAAAGAGCGGAAAACAGCCTGCGTTTCAACGCAGGCCGGGTGCGCGATGGGGTGCGTGTTTTGTAAAACGGGCGCCATCGGCTTTAGGCGCAATGTCCGCGCCGTCGAGATTATCGAGCAGTTTCTGCATTTGCGCTCTATAGCGGCGTTTTCCAATGTGGTGATCATGGGCATGGGAGAGCCGTTGCTCAATTTGCCCGCCTTGCGGGAGGCGCTGGCTTTTGTCGCCAACGGCGCTCGTGGCGGGACGGATGACGCTTTCTCCAAACGCAGAATTACGGTGTCAACAAGCGGCATAATCGCGGGTATACACGACCTGGCGGACAACGGCCCGGACATACGGCTCGCCGTGTCCCTCACAACCGCGGATGAGGCGCAGCGTGAAAAACTCATGCCGGTGACAAAAACAAATCCATTGCCGCTCCTCAAAAAAGCCTTGGTCTACTATCAGCGAAAAACCTCAAAACGTGTCACTTTGGAGGCGGCGCTGTTGCGGAATATCAACACTTCCAGGAAACACGTTGATCTATTGGCGGAATTCGCGCGGGAATTGGACGTGGTGGTAAACGTCATTCCATGGAATCCGGTTGCGGGTCTGTGTTTTGAAGGCGTTCCCCTGCAAGAGCCGGACGAGGCGGAGGTTGGGCGGTTCATCGCGGCTTTGCGAGGAAAGGGACTGAACGTAACGGCGCGTTTCAAGAAGGGCCGGGAAGTCGCAGGCGCATGCGGCCAGTTGGGATTCTTTTCACCTTGCGTCTAGTTTTTTTATCTTGCGTCTAGCGGTTTTTTGCCTTGTGTGTGGCGCTATGCAACCAAAGGCGAACCCGTGTACGCGGATTCGCCTGCGAGTTCGCGCGGTTACGCTTTTTCCTGCTCCATTTCACTCTGAACGCAGCGCAGAAAAATCTCCATGCACACCCGCGCGTCGTCTTCGGCGCGGTGGGCGTCTTTGGCGTGTATGGCGAGAGACGCGGCTAAATCCTGCAAATTATACTTGTACCTGTTCGGAAAGGCTTCTTTCGCGAATGCTATCGTGTCAACAATACGGTTGGGAAGAACGGGAAACGGCGGCGTCCACAAAGGGTGCGCCGCGTGCGCCGCGTGATCGCCCGCGTCCAAAAACAGCCCCTTGCTTTCATCTTCGGGTTTTACGACGGGTTTATACCGGGCTTTAAGCTCTTCATTGATAAAGCCGCAGTCGAATGGAGCGTTATGGGCGATGACAATGGCGTTGTTTATAAAACGAAGAAAGTCGGGAAACACCGCGTCCAGCGGCGGCTTGTCTTTCAGCATATCATCGGTGATATTATTCACCGCGCTCGCGCCAAAAGGCATGGGTACGCCCGGATTTATCAGTACGGAAAAACGGCTTATAACGCCGTCTTTGTTGAATTTAACGGCTCCAATCTCCACGATGCGGTCGTTTTTCGTGTCCAAACCGGTTGTTTCAAGGTCAAACGCGACGAACCGTCCGCCTTCGTTGAAGAATGGGGCTATTTCCGCAAAAATGGACATTTAATCTCCGATAACAGCGCGTATGTCTTTCTTGATGGCGTCCAGTTTCGCGGCGACTTCGGCTATCGCGGCGTCCAAGCCGCCTGACCCAACTTCGGCGCAACAGCTTGCGTAAAACTTGATCTTGGGTTCGGTGCCGCTTGGGCGGGCGCTCACCACGGCGCCGTCTTTCAAAAAGAATTGAATCACATCGCTTTTGGGAAGGGCTATTGATTCGGTTTTGCCGGGGTTATGCGGATAGACGACGATGGAATTTCCAATGTCGCACACCTTCTCAATCTCAACGCCGCCCAGGGTTTTGGGAGGCTCTTTCCGGTATCGCTCCATGATGCCGTTCATGACGCCGGGGCCTTCAATGCCCTGGAAATATTTTGAGACGCCGATTTCCTGCCAATAGCCGCAGAGTCCGTACAACTCGTTCAGTCTGTCGAGAAGGCTCTTGCCCTTGCTTCGCCAGTACAGCGCCATTTCGGCTGTCATCGCCGCCGCGGAAACCCCGTCCTTGTCGCGGACTTCATTTTCGATCAGGTAGCCATAGCTTTCTTCTGTGCCGAATACGATTGTATAGGGAATCTCCCGCAGTTCCGCCTTCCGCATCATATCGGCTATCCATTTGAATCCGGTGAGACATTCGATGCAGGCCACCCCGTAATGCGCGGCAATTCGCTTGTGCATGCCGGTTGTCACAATGGTGTTGACCATTGCCGCGTTTGGGGGCAACTCGCCCCGTTCCTTGAGCGAAAGAAAGATGTAATCCGCCAGAAGAGCGCCCATTTGGTTGCCGGTCACGAGGCTAAAGCCGCCCTTGCCGTCATTCACCGCAATGCCAAACCGGTCGGCGTCCGGATCGGTCGCCATAACGAGGTCGGCCGCTTCTTTTGTCGCCAGTTCAACCGCCATTTTCAGAGCGGGCGCCTCTTCGGGATTCGGGAACGCCACTGTCGGGAAATCGCCGTCTCCTTCGCGCTGTTCAGGCACGGTGATGACGTTCAGCCCAAGTCCTCCGAGCACAGCCTCAACGTGCATGCCGCCTGTTCCATGCAAGGGCGTATACACGATTTTCACTTCGCCGGCTTTTTCCTTAATCAAGTCCGGGCGGAACAGTTTGCTCCGCGCCATCGCGTGGTACTTCTCGTCAATCTCTTTGTCGATGATCACGAGAAGCCCTGTGGAAATCGCGGTCTCCTTGTCAATATCCTTGACGGACGGGACGGCGTTGACTTCGTTGATGATGCCTTCGTCGTGCGGCGGAACAACCTGAGAGCCGTCGTTCCAGTACGCCTTGTAGCCATTGTACTGCTTGGGGTTATGGCTCGCCGTAATCACAATGCCGGTTTCACAGCCAAGTTGCCGTATGGCGAAAGAAAGCTCCGGCGTGGGGCGCAGGCCTGAAAACAAATAGGTCTTAATGCCGTTGGCGGCAAAAACCAGCGCCGCGCTTTCGGCGAATTCCGGTGAATAGCGCCTGCTGTCAAAGGCGACGGCCGCGGACAGAGCGCCTTTCGCCGCTTTTTCGGGGAAAGCCTTCATCACGTATGTCGCAAGCCCCTGGGTGGCTGATCGCACCACGAAGGTGTTCATGCGGTTAAAGCCGCCGCCTATTACCCCCCGCAGACCGCCGGTGCCGAATTCCAGCGTACGGTAGAATCTGTCCTCAAGCTCTTTCCAATCTTCGGCTTTGAGCAGTTGTTCAACTTCAGCCTTAAACCGCTCATCCTTCTCTTTCACAAGATAATCATTCGCAGCCGTTATAATGGCGTTTTTTTCCATATATTTCTCCAAAATTCGTAGTGTGGCGCTGTTGAGGCGTTTACCTTTTTCGTCTTGAATTAACAAGGCGCTCAAAATCACTGATATTCTTGACAACAATGTGATCCGGCGTAAATTCGATCCGGTGTTGGGTGGCAAAGCGATTCAATATGTCCCGCACCAGATGGGAGTCCATGCCGGCCCAACGCGCGACGCCCTCCGCTGTGGTCTTGAACTCGCGGCGCATTGTGGTGCGATCGACATCAGGCTGGGTCTCGTCGAGCATAAGGAACACATCGGCCACCTTCGCCTGCTCGTCATCAAGGATCAATGTCATAAATCTGCGCTTCTGATCGTAAATGCGCTTGCTGAACATTTTAAGCAGCTTAAAGGCAAGCTGGGGGTACCCTGTCATAATTGAATCGAAATTTTGCTTGTTAAATTCCAGCAGTTTTACAGAATCAAGCGCCACCGCTGTCGCGGAACGCGGCGAGTTTTCAAGAATCGCCATCTCGCCGAATATTTCCGAAGGTTGCAAAATATCAAGGGTCTTTTCAATATCCCCAATGACTTTTGTAAGCTGAATCCTGCCCGATATGATAAAGTAAAAGGTTTCTCCTATCTCGAATTCGGAAAAAATCATTTCTCCCGCTTCGAAATCCTTTGAAAAACGGGCGAAAGCCGAAAAATCAAAATCACTCATCTGGCAACCCCTGTAGTCTTTTGAGAGCGCGAACCGCTTTGAGAGAAACGCCGTCATCTTTTTGGGGGATAGCCGCGAGCGATGATTTCTTGTAAAACTCCATCGCCAGCGTATCGTCGCCCGCTCCCTCGCAGGCTTGCCCCATGAAGAATAACGCCTCCCCAATGGAAGCGTGCTTTGGATACTTGGTTATTATTTGGGTGTAGTATTTAATGCATTCGTTGTATTTGCCCATGAGAAAAAGGCAATGTCCAATTTCAAAAGAGCTTTTTGGGGCAAATTCGGAATCCCCTCCATCGGCGAGCTTTTTCAACACTTGACATGCGGCTATATAGCTTTTCTGCGAAACAAGCTCCATCGCCTCGTTATACCGTCTGGCGGGATCCGAATCGCCGCCGCTCAATGAGGCTTGCAGTCCATCAGAAGCGTCGCCGGCGAGACCGGCCTTGTCAGGAGGGGGATCAGCTTCCTTTTTTACGCGCAGTCCGTCACCGTAACGGGCGATGAAACTGACAGCGGCGTTCAAGTCCGTTCGAACCGTATCCACATACGCCCCATCTGGATAATAGGTTAGGTATTTGCTGTATATATGTTGGGTATAGGCGTACTTTTTATTCTTAAAATAAAATTTGCCCAACTGATACAAACCATCCTCCGGCTTTTGGTTTTGAGATTCGGCGTTGTTCATCAACGACGCGACCTGCTTATGGGTTCTGCGCATCTGGTTTGAAAAAACCTTGAGCATTTTTAGAATAAGGAGGGCGTTTTTCGTGGCAAGGTCTTCAAATTCAGAAACGCTAAAAGCCAGCACTGTGGAGTCTTGCGCCACTATCGCGTCTTCTTCACGGGGATAATGGCCGAGCGCGGACTTAACGCCGAAAAATTCCCCCTTGGACAGAGGTTCGCTGACATCTTTGCCTGACTCAATGTCTACATGCAACAGCTTAACGCTTCCTGCCTGCAAAAGAAAAATTTTTTCCGCAGCGTCTCCCTCAAAATAAATGACAGAATTCGCTCTATACTGCAACAGTTTCGGCATTTATACCTCCGGTTCAAAAGGCAGATAATCCAGGACTTTTTTAAATCCTATTTTCTTGCGGCACATACTGTAATGTCCCGCAGGATCTCCAATTACAAACATGGGGCGGTTGTTCACCCGTATTTGGGCGTATCCATCGGGCAGTTCCCCGCCCAAAAGATCGATAAACCGCGTCTCCCCGTAAACCGGCTTGCCGGCGAGGATCAACAGTTCAATATCGCGCATTTCGGCCCCGGCAAAATTTTCAAATGGATCGTCGTTGTTTGCCTTTAACACCATTATATCGCCCGATTTTCCCTGGTCCAAAGTACCGGTCTCTTTATCCATCCAGAACGCTTTCGCGGCGTTGGCGGTCGTCATTTCAAACAGATTTTTTGCCGGAAGGTCTTCGCCGTACATTTCACGGTACAGTTTCCGGGCATAGCGCATTTCCGCAAGGATGTTGATTGACCCGGTCGCCGAAGAGTCGGTGCCAATGGTGACATTCACGCCGGCTTGCAGGAATTTTCTGATTTTGCAGGTGACATTGAACATAAACATGTTGGAAGCCGCGCACCATGAAACACTTGCCCCCGCCTTTGCGACGGTTTGTATATCTTCATCGCTGAATCCAATGCAATGGATCAACAGACAGTGTTTGTCTAGGATTCTCAGCTTTTTCAAATTTCTCACGCCATTCATGGCTTCCTCATCGAAACCTTCAGATAAATGGGTGATAAAGGGGCATTTGTTTTTTACCGCGAATTTGTGTTCTTGTTCAACGCCCTCCCCCCATTTTAAGTCGTAGGAAGAAGCCTCATGCGAGAGCGCGTAGTTGGTGATTGCGCGAATGGGCAGACCGGGAAGAATCTCTCTATTCAATGCCCTGGGAAAGTGATCGTTCACGGTAAGAGCGCCGGAAAACAGGTTTTTGTACGCGCTCAACAGGTAGAGGTCTTCCCGTGAGAGATGCGAACGCTCAATAAAAGTGTCAGACGCTTTTAAATCATTGTCCCATGGAAGCCAATTCAAATAATAGTTGCCCGGCCTGGGACCCACACGGGGAAGATAATTTCCCTGCATGTGATCGTGCGTATTGATGAGCGACGGATACACTATGGACGCGCCGCCTAAATTTATTGAAACGCCCGTGCCGGCGGCGCTCTTTGCGTTTGAGGCGATTTTGCCTTCTTTTATGACGATTGAATCCGCTTCGACTTTTTTTGCAGAAGAAACAATGATTCCGTTTGACAATGTATATTCGGACATTCCACACCCTCTGTGTTATTGTAAGACTATATGAAAAAACAGTCAAGAAGAAAGAGCGGCTTTTTGCCGCTCTTTTGCGGCAATGAAGCAGGGACATTGATTTTATGAGAGAAGTCCGAGGCCACCGCCTATAACGCCCGGCATACCCATACGCCTCTTGGCGGCGCGCCGGCTGAGCTATGTTCTTTCCCTCTTGCACATTTCCTCCCTTTCACCTATACTTTTTCCATGAGAGTAATCACCAACAACGAGCGCGCAGACGTGTTGGTTCACGCGTTGCCCTATATCCAACGGTTTCAAGGCAAAACCATCGTGGTAAAATACGGGGGAAACGCCATGATCAACGCCGATCTCAAAGCCGCCGTCATTCAGGATGTGATACTGCTGGCCTGCGTGGGCGTTAGAACCGTACTGGTTCACGGCGGCGGGCCCGAGATTGAGGCCATGCTCAAGCAGGCCGGCAAGGAGAGCCGCTTTGTAAATGGGCTGCGTTACACCGATGAAGAAACCATGGAAATCGTACAAATGACATTGTGCGGCAAGGTGAACAAGGACATCGTGTCCCTTATCCAGATGCAGGGGGGCAGGGCATTGGGGTTGTGCGGCATAGACGGAAGCCTTCTCAAGGCGAGGCGTGTTACGGAGCGGGACCTGGGGCTGGTCGGTGAAATCGAAGCGGTTGACACCAAGAGCCTTGACGCGCTGCTCGACAGCGGCATCATTCCGGTCATTTCTTCGGTGGCGTTGGAAGAAAGCACCGGCAGCAGCCTCAACGTGAACGCGGACATAGCCGCCGCGCACATAGCCGCCGCGCTCAATGCGGAAAAACTCGTGCTTATGACCGATGTGCAGGGGATCATGCGCGATGTGGAGGATGCTTCTTCGCTTATCAAGGCGCTTTCGCGCTCTGAACTGGACGATCTCAAGAAAAACGGCGTTGTGAGCAAGGGCATGATCCCAAAAGTTGATTCTTGCAGCGCGGCTATTGACGGCGGCGTTAAACGCGCCCATATCATCGACGGACGGCTTCCCCACGCGCTTTTGATAGAGCTTTTCACCGATGAAGGCATCGGAACCATGATAGAATAAGGATGAGCGTATGTCCGACTGTTTCATGAACACCTACCGCCGGTTGCCGGCGACGTTCACCCGCGGCGAAGGGGCGTTCCTTTTTGACGAAGCCGGAAGACGATTCCTTGATTTTACCTCCGGCATCGCGGTCAACTGCCTGGGACACGCTTATCCCCCGCTGGTAAAGGCGATTTCGGAACAGAGCGCCCGTTTTAACCATGTCAGCAACTATTTTCAAAGCGATGTAGCGGAGCGGTTCGCGCGAAAACTGGTTGAAGCCTGTTCCGGCGCGGGCATGAAGAAGGTTTTCCTTGGCAATTCCGGCGCCGAGGCTAACGAAGCCGCGTTTAAGATCGCGCGGAAATATTCACTGAAAAAATATGGGCCGGGACGGCACATGATTGTCACGTTAAAAGGGAGCTTCCACGGACGCACCATCACGGCGCTTTCGGCGACTGGTCAGGACAAATTTCACGAGGATTTTGGACCGTTCACCGAAGGGTTCAAATACACGCCGGCCGGGGACATTCCCGCGCTGGATCGCGCCCTTGACAGCGCGGTCGCGGGTCTCCTTATTGAAGCCGTGCAAGGCGAAGCCGGCGTGCGTCCGCTGGACGCGGCCTACGTTGAAGCGGCCGCAAAGCTCTGCGCTGAGCGAGACATTTTGCTCATGTTTGACGATATTCAGTGCGGCGTGGGCAGAACCGGCTCCTTCCTCGCGTGCGAAGGTTTCGGCGTCAAGCCGGATGTCGTAACGCTTGCCAAAGGGCTTGCGGGCGGGCTGCCGGTGGGGGCGGCGCTTGCGGGCGAAAAAGCCGCGGATACGCTTGGCATAGGCGATCACGGCAGCACGTTCGGCGGCAACCCCCTCGCCGCCGCCGCCGGCCTTGTCACGCTTGAAACCGTGAGCAACCAGCCTTTTCTGAAAGAGATCGCGCGCAAAGGCGAGAAACTGCGCGGCGTTATCCGCTCGTGGAACAAGCCGAATGTCAAAGACGTTCGGGGCAAGGGGCTTATGATTGGGGTAGACATAGAGCGGGAGGCGTGGGGCGTCATGGAGAAGGCGCTTGAAAAAGGCGTTCTGTTGCTTTCTGCGGGCGCAAAAACCCTGCGCTTTTTGCCGCCGTACATCATAAGCGATGAAGAAATAGAGGACGGTTTGCGTATTCTGGAAGAAATCATATAGCCAAGGAGTTGTTTTTTATGGAAGAAGAGAAAAAAAAACCGGTTTTAGTCGTACTGGCCGCCGGCATGGGAAGCCGGTACGGGGGGTTGAAACAGATGGATGCGTTCGGCGAGAACGGCGAAGTGTTGCTTGATTATTCGGTGTTTGACGCCTTGCGTTCAGGCTTTGGAAAGATTGTATTCATCATCAGACACGATATAGAGAAAGATTTTGAGACGCGCGCGCTTGCGCGTTTCAACGGAGCGGTACCGTACGCTATAGTGTACCAAGAGATAGACTCGCTGATTCCGTCCGAAGTATACGCGGAGGTGAAAAACGCGGGCAGAACAAAGCCGTGGGGAACGGCTCACGCGCTTCTGTGCGCCAGGGAGAAGCTGGACGCGCCGTTTGCCGTCATAAACGCCGATGATTTTTACGGCAGAGAAGCCTTTGACGCCATTGGCGCGTTCCTCTCAAAACCCGATTTGAAAAACGGTTGCATCGTCCCGTACAGCCTGAAAAAAACGTTAAGCTCCACGGGAACCGTCACCCGCGGGATATGCGCCGTCAAGAACGGCATGCTCGCGTCGGTCGACGAGTTGAAATCCATCGCGCGGGAGCAAGACGGCATTTTCAATACGGATCCTGACGGCTCAAAGCGGCTTTTGCCCGAAGACATGCCGGTATCCATGAATTTCTGGGGCTTTCCTGCGACCATTTTCGCGGATTTGTCCCATTATTTTGACGATTTCCTCGCGGCTTCGGGCAAAGATATAAAGAGCGAGTGTTATCTCCCTTCTTTTGCCGATTGGCTTGTCAAGAACGATCTGTTGGACATTGAGATTCTGAACGCGGACTCCGAATGGTTCGGCGTAACCTATCAGGAAGACAAAACCTCCGCGATGAACCGCATCGCCGAACTCACGGCGCAAGGCGTGTACCCCGATGTTCTTTGGAAGTAGGCGAGGAGGCGGGACATGGATGAGAGCAGCTTCATCCTCGGTGTAGACTTGGATGGCGTTGTGGGCGACTTTTATGGCGCGATGCGCCGCATCGCCGCGGAATGGCTCAACAAACCCATTGAACAGTTGCCCGCCGAGGTCAGTTTCGCGCTGAAGGAATGGGGCGTCGCCGAATACGGCGGCTATGAAAGGCTGCATCGGTTTGCCGTAACCCAGCGCAACCTGTTTCGGGACATGCGACCCATACAGGACGCGCCCGTGGCCTTGCGGAAGCTGTCCATGCGCGGAATTCGCATTCGCATCATCACCCACAGGCTCTACCTTAAATACGTTCATAAAACATCAATCACCCAGACCGTTGACTGGCTTGATTCATGGGACATTCCCTATTGGGACATTTGCTTTATGAAGGATAAGGGAGCGGTTGGATCCCATGTGTACATTGACGACTCGCCTGTAAATGTCGCCCAACTCCGCGAGCATGGGTGTAGAACTATCGTGTTCACCAATTCGACGAACCGCCATATTCCCGGCCCGCGCGCGGATTCATGGCAGGACGCCGAACGCCTTGTGCTGGAGGCGCAGGAAGAGTGGACTACCGGTACGCTGGGTTTGTTCGGCGCGTCCGGTTACACTCCTTTGTAGAAGCAAGTGAATCTGTTCCAAAACGAGAAAGAGGAGAAGGCGAAATGAACAGAATTAATATCATTGCGCTTGGCGTCCGCGATATGGCGAGATCGGTGAAATTTTACCGCGACGGACTTGGTTTCAAAACGAACGAAACGTCAGACAGCCCGCAGGTGATTTTTTTCGACTGCAACGGCGCGAAACTCGAATTGTATCCGCTTGAGGGGATAGCCAAAGATATAAACGCCGAAAATCCGCCCAAAATTGCCGAAGGCTTCGCGGGAGTCACCCTTGCGTACAACTGCAAAAGCGAGGGCGAAGTTCGGGAAGTCATCGAACAGGCGCGGAAAACCGGCGCGGTTATCGCCAAGGAGCCGCAAAAAGCGTTTTGGGGCGGTTATCACGCTTACTTTGCGGACCCGGACGGCTATTATTGGGAAGTGGCGTATAGCCCTTTGTGGAAGTTTGATGAAAACGACATGATTATCTTGGAAAACGAGTGACAAACACATGACGCGCAATCTGGAACAGACCATCGGAAATCTTATTGATAAACAGGGCGTGGCTTTTGTCGCCTCGGTTGATGAAAACGGTTTCCCGAATATGAAAGCCATGCTGCCCCCGCGCAAGCGTGAGGGAATCCGCGTATTTTGGTTCACGACCAACACATCATCCATGCGGGTGGCTCAGTATCGGCAAAATCCAAACGCCGCAGTCTATTTCTGCGACAAGAGATTTTTCCGTGGCGTACAGCTTGTTGGAACAATGGAGGCGCTGACCGACGCTAAAATAAAAGAAGAAATATGGCGTGAAGGCGACGCTCTGTACTATCCCGGTGGCGTGGCTGACCCGGACTACTGTGTGTTGAAATTCACAGCGAGCAAAGGGCGGCGCTACAGCAATTTTAAAAGCGAGGATTTTGAAATATGAGCGAATACGAATTATGAGGAAGCCCGTGCGGGCGGCTATGTGGCTTGCCTGTTGCCGGCATTGGTTTGGGGTACGATTTATATCGTGGAGGCTTTCCCAAAACTGACCCGAACCGTTAGTTCGAGGAACCTGTGGGGCGCGGAATCGTTGGCTCACGTTTTGGGAACAGCAACCGTGGATTTCAAGAAAAAAGCGGGCGTTTGACCGCTTTTTCTCAAGCCTGTTTCAAAGGCCGAACGTAGCTCGCGTTTTGAAACGGGCTTAATTGGAAGTAGAGAGAGGGAAACATGGAACCGATTGTTTTCGACAAGGCGTCGGGCATTTCTTTGGAAGAACAGCAGGAAATTCTCGCAAGCCTCAATACGTTGGAGCGTCCGCTGGAGCGCGGTGAAGCCGTAGCCTCGTATGAAAAACAGGCGAAGAAAAAAGGCGTTCTGCTTCCGGCGTTGACAAACGGCATAGCGGCGGCGGTTTTGGCGCTCGGACTTGCGGTGCTCTTTTTAACGCATGAACGTGACGAAGTGCGCTTTATGCAAGGCGCCGCGACGCCCAGCGTCACGGAACGGAAGCTGATTGCGGAGATACGCAGAGAGTTTGCGGATCAATTGAGCGCAAAGGACGCTGAGATTGCGGATATTCTTGCGAAAATAGCTGGCGTTGATGTGGAAATGCAGAACGTCCAGCTTCAGTTCGACAACAAGATCATCATTGAAAGCGAAAAAGAAAAGGCGTTGGCGGATTTGCAGAGACAGAAAGATGAGTACCAAAGCAGGCTTGCGGCTCTGCAACGGGAACGGGGAGAGCTTTTGGAAGACGCCCGTATTCGTGAGGCTGCTCTGCGCAGCCAACTTTCTGCGAACCGGGAGCTTTCCGGGCAGGTGCAAAGCGTTCAGGCCGAGCTTGCGTCCGCGCAAGAGTTGTTGCGGAGTTTCACCAGCGAGCAGGAGAAAAACGCGCTGATTGAGCTTCAGATAGACGGCTATTTTGCGACGGTCAACGAACAAATCAGCGCCGCTCTGTTCGACCAGGCGGCATCGACTCTTTCCGCTCTGCGAGATTTTCTCGACACCCCGTCCTTCCAAAACATCAAGGCGTTTCGGGAGCGGAAGCCGGCGCGTCTTGCGCTCATCAACACGCTTTCGGAACTTACCCGCAACAGCATGAGGTTGCGCGCTGACGCGTCTTTTAGCGAGACTCCGGCGGATCAGCCGCTGGATAGTGGACAGAGCGAACAAATTGAGAAATATGAAGAAGCCATAGCTGAACTCACGGCGCGAAACAACGAGCTTGAACAAATCGCGTCCGAGCGGGAAAGAAGCGGCAGAGACAGTGCCAACGCGAATTCGGCGATTCTCAACGAGTTGATGACCCGGAATCAGGCTTTGCAGGAGACCGTCACTTCGCGGGAAAACACGCTCGCCGAGTTGAGGAATCAAAACACCGCCTTGCAACAGAGCCTTGCGGCGCAGGAGAACGCCGCCGCCGCGTTGAGGACGCAGGTCTCCTCCCTGCAACAGTCCGGCGCGGAGAAGGACGCCTCTATAAGCGCGCTTCAGGCGCAGAACAGCGAACTGCAACAACGGGCGGAGCAACTCCAGACTCAAAACGACGCGATCCGTCAGCTATTAAACAACTGAGGCATTGGCACGCGGGTCTAACGCCACAGACGCTTGCTTCGCCTGCAATTTGACACTGTGTTTACAACCATAAACCGCCCCCGCCGCGAATAAATCGCGTGCCTTTTTGTTTGAGACATGGAAGTTTTGTCAGAAGATGTGGAGCTTTTTGCCTGGAAGAAACGCTTCCGTCACCCTGCGCCCTTTCAAAAATGTTATGTGCAGGCGCCTCCCGTGTGATTCCTGATGAGCTTTTGCGCGTCTGGGTGAGGCTTGCGGGCCGCCATCGCGTCAGTTTTGTGGGACAGGGGGATTGTCAGCGTTATATAGAGGTTTTTTCCAAAAACTGCCGGTCCGCGCGTTTTGGGAAAATCTCTATAATTACCGGCATTCCGTCAGCGCTCCGCTGAAATTCTACCGGAATCCTGCGTTTTTTGCTCGTTCGCTTGAAAAATTCGACATTATGTAGTATTATTATAAATACTTGGAAATCTAAGATTGCTGTTCCAAAAATTGACGCCCTAGAGCGCGTTCTGGAACAGCCTCGCTTTTGTAAAATTTAAGGAGCAATTACATGAAAAACCCCTTGATACTGCTTGGCGCGACAGCGACTCTGTTCTTGGCTTGCAATGTCGATTGGAGCGATCTCTCGATGCCGGAACAGGTGAAGGTTGCGACAACGCCCGGTTTGTATCTCCCGCTTACAAAAAATCTCTTCAGCGGGGAATTTGAGAAATATTCGCCCGAGAAACTGATCAATGACAAACTCAGCCCGGGCAAAGTGAAAGAAATGATTGGCAATAATATGTCCGGCATTACGGTGAGCACCTATAAAGACCCTAGCGATCCCGACGCCGCGTTGACGTATTTGTTGCGCTACCCCTTGGCGGAAATGCCCTATGATCTTTCCCAATATATGGCGAGTCTTGAGATTGAGGCGCCCTCGATCTCGCTGAATGTAGGAAATGGAATATCAGCGCCGCCACCTGGCACGCCGTTGCCAAGTCCAATTCCTTTCCCCTCTGTCAATGTTGATATTCGTGATATGGCGAATTTGGTTTCATCGTTAACATATACCGAGTTCGGAATTAAGATTGCGGGGAATTTTGAGAGAGGGATGGAGGTTCATATAACGGATAGCAACGCCCCTGCGAATGGCGGGTTTGACTTGACATCAACGGGGGTGTATAAAAGCGATGGTTACACACACTTTGTAAAAAGCAACGGCACATGGAAGCCGTCCAAATCTTATGCTTCCCTTATTATTATTGACATGACATTAACACACTACCCTAACGCTCCTGTTGACAGTAGCGGCAATATCACTATCCAGCCGGAATTTATTCTCGACTGGACTGAAGTGATCGTCAATCCGGGTGATATAGAAAAGCTTGAAGGGGAACTGCCGCTTGACTTCTTCGAGTTAGGACAAACGCTGAATGGCATAACCTTCCCAGCCGGCAGCGTTGAAGCGTACTTGTATACAAGCGGGTTGCCGCAGTCGACTGCTGCAATAACGCTCAAGTCTATAACGATAACGCCCTCGTCTGTCATGCATACTTTGGTGGATCAAGCGCCTTTAAGAGAAAGTAACGCCCCGGAGCTTCCCTCAGATGGTTCGCCGTATATGGAGCCGATTCCGCCAAGCAGTCTGACAGATCCGCCTCCCTTAGGCGCGATTGATTTAACCGATACGCTTAACTCATCCCTTTCCGGGGAAGTGAAGCTCTCATATATAGTGGAGATGGGGCAGATTACCTTGAACAATGGGGACAGAAACGGCGCTATTTCCGC
>JAIRTS010000262.1 GCA_031254795.1 Treponema sp. | reverse complement strand
TTTTGCCCCGGATTGTCAAGCTGTTTCTAAAAAATTCTAGGAAAATGCGAGGCGAAATCATTTTCCACGCCAGCCTCACTTAAAGATTATCTTGTCTTGGCCCGTCGTTTGATCCGTCTCCCGGTATATTTCTGTCTTTAGCTCGCTGATAGGCATCCACTTCACCAGAAAGGTGATTTTGTTGTTGAAGCGGTAGACGTAGGGCATGCTCCGGGTGTCCAAATAAGGCGACAAGGTCATGGTCAGGGAGGCGTCCCAGTCTCCAAGGTGATGAACCAGACTGAGATTGAATGATCTCAGCTTGAAACCGGACGCCTTTCTGAGCGATTCATCGTCGAAGCGAAAGGAATTCAAGAGGTCTATAAACACATTTTTTTCTCCGCGCAACTCAACGCCGGTTGAGAACATGGGAATGTCCTGTATATACCGGTATATGACGTTGTTTTCGGAATTGACGGAAAAGTTGAGTTCCATGAACTGCGCGATATTCAGTCTGAGTCCAAGTGAAAATGTGAATTTTGAATATGTATACCGTTGCAAGTCAAGGGAAAGACTCGAATTCATATTGAATGAAAAATTCATCCGGTTGTCCCAAATATTGGTTTGCGGAAAATTTTTTGCATACCTCAGCGCGAAGCTGTTTGGACTGAGCGTCTCTTTGTCTTGCGACTGCGCCCAGCCGTTCGTTTCGAGCGTATACTTTTTTGACCGGAGCATGATAAATGTCGCGGAAAATCCGCCCAGCGTCAGGGTCGAGGTGAGGTTTGTCCACTCGGCAAGCTCCGGGTCGTACACGGCATACTGCTGAGCTGAGTAAGTCGCGCCAGACGCGCCGCCCCAGAACGTGTCTTTTGGCGCGGCGTACCGGAACGTTTGCGTGAAATAGAACGGATCAAAGGTGCGCTTGCGCTTGTCAGGAAGGAGGCTGTCCTCTTTCCGGTTGTCTTCCAAACCAAGCGGCGCGTAATCAAACGGGTTGAATATTTTGCCGCGGACATTTGTCTCGCTCAACCAAAACCTGACGGTCGCGTTTCCTGCAATCGTCGCGTCTCTTGGCGGTATGTCCGCCGTAAGCGCGACATTCTGAATCTTGTCCATGATGGAAGCGTTGACATTCGCGCTGAATTGCTGGGAGTCGATTTTTTCTTTTTCCCACGCTCCATAGGAGAGTTTCCATTCAGGATTCGCTATGGCGCTCTGAGAGTCGAATTCGTTTTTTAGCATGAGTCCTTTCAAGTTATACTGAAAGCTGGTGGCGCCCCATATAGGGCTTGTATAAAACGGCTTCAAAGTCGCCGAATATTCATACGATGTGGAGAATTGCGTTTGTTGGTATGCCCTGCGGTACGCCGCGTCCCGTTCGCTCTCCGTATCATACGCCGGGATTTCTTCGTTCAAAAAGAGGTAGTCCTGCCACGCGCCTGTTCCTGAAAAGCGCAGCGATGTCGTATACAGCCCGCCTGTTTGCGCGAGGGTAAACCCGATGTTGCCGTCTCCGCGCACGGTTGACAGGATCGAGGCTCTATCCTCCAAGTCGATGTCCTCAATCTCAGCCCACTGGGTTTGCGCGAATTGCAACTCTGACGCGGCGGTCGGACTGAGGCGGTAATCTATGGTGAACGAGGTTCTGCCGCTCACGGGCAAGGTGAAGGCCTGGCTCAAAACCGGCGGAATCAATTCGGTCGGCGGAATCGTCTCCCGCGCCGCGCCCTGTTGATTCGGAGTTTCCCACGGGGGAATCGGGACGCCGGCGCCTTCAAAGTAATCCGTTTCTGTTTCTTGCGCCGCCTTTTGCGCCGCCTTTTGCGCCGCCTGGCTCGCCTGAAGAGCTTGAGATGACTGGGATGTCCCGCCCAATGAAAGAACCGTACCGGAAATAGCTGAACTGATTGAATATATCGTCCATTTATCGGGATAGAAAAACATGCGGTTTGGAGACACGCCGTCCGTTATTTTTACGGATTGTTTTCTGCCGAAAGCGAGGTTGCTGTTGAGGCTTGAAATTGAAAACGATGTAATATAGGGGTGGAGCGCGGCTGGCATTTTTGGTGAAACGGAAGAGTTGAGCGTCCATGCGTATGAACTCAACGTCCTGTCGGTTGTAGTCGTGTCCTCCGCCGCGGACGCTCCTTTGAGCAATTCCAGCCAGTCAAGCGTTTCGGATCGATCCATGAAATCCTGCTCAACAAAGGGATCCGAGTAAAAGGGGAGGCTCCACCTGAAAGAACCGTACCTGCCGGACAAGGAGCCGTTTGTTTTCAGGCGGTAGCGGAAGGGTACGGGTGTGGAAAAGATGCGGTTGTCCGTATTCCATGAGGCTTCCCCATTTTGATACGGGGTGTTTCCGCTGTAAATGTTTCTGGTGAAGCCCATGCCCGCCGACAACTCAAATGGCCCGAATATGCCCTTTGAAGGCGCGGACATCTCGGCTCCGACATACGCGCCCAGATTGGCGTAAACATCGAAAAGGAGGGACAGCCTCATCTCATTTTTAGCGACCGCTTTCTTTCCGGTACTGCGAAGAAAAAGCCCTTTCCGCTCTTTTTCCATATCCTCGCCGCCACTGAACATAGTTGTGAAAGAAGTTTCCGTGGAATTTTCCACCTTTGGGCGTCCTAAAAGATAGGTTGTCGTTTGAAAGAAACTGCCTTCCCGCGTCCGTACGCCAACAACCGGATGAAAAACGATTTCTTCCGAAGGCAGATAAAAAAAAGGCAGCCACAACACCGGAATTTCGCCCACCCGCAGGGTTACGTTTGCCACGGCCCAGTCTGATCCCGGAAAAAGCCACATTTTCGACGCGTCTAGCGACCAGTACGGCTCATCGGTCTTTGCGTTGGTAACTCTTGCGTTGGTAAGCACGGTGGATTCCTCGGCGTCAATGGAAATGACGGTTCCTTCAAACCGGTATGCGGAGTTCGCGCTTGAGACAGTGCGTTGCGATTGCCCATTGGTGACAATCGTCTCCCAGTTGTCAATGTCTACGGTGATCGAATCCCCCCGAAACGTTTCGGTGTTGTCGCCTTCTTTTTTCTCGTAAAAGACCCCGCCGGACGCGCTTAACCAGTTTCGTGTTCTATTGTAAAGGATTTCACCCGCGCTGATGCGGTGAACCGCCTCTCCGTCTTTTAGGCTGACCGTTACATTGCCTCTAAGCCGCGCGTAATCTTCATCAACGACTTCAAGGGTAAAATATTCGGCGCTTCTCGCCGCTTCTATGACAATGGTTCTGCTCTTTTCGTCAGCCGCTGGAGTCCCATCGGGGCGCGGCAATTTGTAATAATCGCGCAACCTGTTCGCAAGCTCTTCTTTGGATCCGCCTTCGCTCAAGCCAAGCGTCTTGCACCAGACCGCAAGCTCCGTCAGCGTTGAGGTGCGTATATCCATCTCCACCGGCGTTTCTTTTGCAGGCGGCGCAAGCGGCGTTTCGTCCGCGTCTCCCGCGCCGGATGTTTCAACCGGAGGATCCGCCTCCACACTTTCTTCAATGTCAGCTTCGCCGCTGGCGATTTCCATCTGATCCGCTTGCCCTGAATCCTGTACGCGCGCGGACGCGCCTCCGGTTTCCTGCGCGATAAGGGGAGAAACAATAAACAACAATACTGCTATACGGACGGATACGTTCACTACTTTCTTTAACAATAATAGTGATATAGAAATGGAATTTTGTAAAGGGAGCGAAAACAGGCTGAGCGCCGCGATTCCGCAACATTAGCGAGCATCCCGCGCTGACTTTTTTTTTGCGAATACAGGCTGAAAGCCCGGAACCAGAACGACGCCTCTATATGACTTTTACCGGCGCTGTCACGCTCGCTTGCCAGAGGATCGCAAGTTTTGGTTTGAGAAATGTAAAAGCTGGCGCAATTTTAATGAAGCGAGCCGATTTCAAAAATCAGGGCAACCGGCGCTTGCGGAATTGCGCTCGCTCTTTTACAACGCAATTTTTCTGTCTCTGGCTGTGGTTTCCCAGTAGTTCGCCAAACGTCCGCCACGCGCCACGTACACGCCGGGGTACAGCGCTGTGGTAGGACAGATGTGGGTAGGAATAACGTACTGTACGGAGCCGATGGCGGGGCAACCGCCGCCACCGGCGCGGAACACCCAATGCTCCTCGCTGTGCGATTCCGGTTTCGCGTCCGGCATGCCCACTATAATTCCCCGTTCCCCTTCCTGGTCGGCGGAAATAGCCTTGCATCCAAGGTCGAGCGTAAAAAGGTCTTTGGCGGGGCGGCTTATCACGCGGGCGAGGAGCGCCGCGCCGGGGGTAAAGTCCAAATCCTTATACTTGGCGTCGTAGCCATGATCCTGAATAAATAGGGTGCCAGGCGAAAGAAAGGACGCGCCGTTGCGGGCATGGAACGGAAATGTCGGTGTCCCGCCCATCACAAGCGCCGGAAGATTTTGACCTGCACAGCGAAGCGCCGTCTGCGCCGCCAGCAGTTTTTCCGTCTCCGCCGCGACAGCCGCTTCACGCTCCGCAGGGTCTTTTATCCCAAGATTTCCATCGTAACAATGAAAACCTTCCAGCCTCAGTCCGGAAATTCGGGAGGCCGCAAGGCAAAAATCCTTGAGCGTGGCTTCTTCCAACTGAACGCCGGTGCGGTTCATGCCACAGTTCACATCAACCAGCAGAGGAATCATCAGTCCCGCGCCAGCGGCGGCCGCTCCCAGCAGTGAAAGTTGGTCCAAATCATCGCCCGTAGCCCAAAAAGTAGAGCCGGTATAACGCAGGTTAAGATCGATAAAGCGGCCTATCGCGGGACCCACCAGCGGGTACGCGATAAGAATATGCTCAGCGCCGCACCTCGCGCACATTTCCGCTTCGGCAATTGTGGCGCATTTGAAACGCCTTACCCCTCGCGCCAGCAACATCCGTACCACCGCCGCATTTTTGTGCGTCTTCACGTGCGGCCACATACGCCCCGGCCCGCCCGCAACGGCAAGCGTTTTTTCAATATTCTCCGCGATAACATCCTCGTAATAAACCAGCGCCGGCGAAGGAATCTCCCGCTCGCCGTCAAAATGATAATCAAAGTTTCTCATGTCATCCTCCGCATGAATTTTCAGTGTAGTTAAAAAATGGAGGGAGGGAGATCGCCTTCTTTGACAGGGCTTTTGCCCAATGCCCCCTGCTTCCATCCTGCGCTATACGTGGCAAACGGCACTGTTTACGCCTTAGCGCTCCAGTTCTACAAGAAGCTCTATTTCCACCGGAATATTGCCCGGCAACGCATTCATTCCAACGGCCGAACGGGAACAACGTCCCCGCTTCTCGCCAAATATGTCGATTAGCAGTTGGCTCCCGCCATTTGCCACGAGGGGCTGGTCGTAGAAAGTATCGGTGCCGGCGACAAAGCAGAGCATCTTTACGATTCGTTTTACCCTGTCAAGGTCCACAATTTTAGCCTTCAAATGGGACAAGAGGTTCAGAATGCAGTAACGGGCGGCTTCTTGTCCCTGTTCGACGGTAAATTCCACGCCAAGTTTGCCGATAAAACGCTGTTCACCGTTAAAAACCGGCCCGCAACCCGAAGGGTAACAGAAAGAGTCTCCGAATTCCTTTACCGGCTCATAGACGCCGCCTTTTGCCGGAGGTTCCGGCATAACGAGTCCGTACTTTTTAAGCGCATCTTCAAGATTTTGCATAGCAACCTGCCTAAGAAAAATTATCGCCTCCCTAAAAACCACGCGGCTCTTGGCTGTTTTTAAGGCGCTCCTTTAAGGTTGTTCCAAAACTGAAACTTTGGAACAGCCTCCTTTATAAATAATAACCAGCATCTTCCGGTTTGTAAACAGCGAATTCACAAAGAATTCCGCTTAAAAAATTCCGCTTGCAGAAAATATTTTGATGTTAGGATGATCTCACACAACGAGGAATCAAAGAACAAACGGCGATAACACACAAGGCAATATAGGTAAATGCGGAAAACATCGGTTCCAGCTTTTCATGCCACGTCCCTATCTGGCTGAACTCTTGAGCCGCAACCCGGCGCAAAGACAAAGCAACCGCCCGAATCTGGCTTGGCTACAGGCGCTCAATCCTTTGTAAGGGCGAAAGGCTCTCCTTGAGAAGACTGCGCCAGCTCAAGAGAGGCATGCGTCAGGAGACGCTTTCTATAATAATGAATGGAAACAAGGAGACATTTTTATTGGTCTTTGACATTTTTTGGAATACCGCTCTTGACAAAAAAAATTTTATGTGGATAATAGAATAATCCTTTGGGGGTGTAGCTCAGTTGGCTAGAGCGTTTGAATGGCATTCAAAAGGTCAGGGGTTCAATTCCCCTCACCTCCAAACAGCGCGCTGATGGCATCGGCGGCGATTTTCGTCGACTTGGGATGCCGCTCCGTTATCCCTTCTTTTTTGAATGAATTACCAACAACCTTTCCTGCATACAATTCGCGGCTTCTCTTCCCACACGTACAAACTCTTCATCCGGTATCGCGGGATCAAACTCAACCGCCCGCATGTTTCGCAAATAAACCAGCGCGAGGCGGGGCGGCAAGTCCGAGAACGCCGAAGCTGCCCGTTTATAGCACGCCAACTGGAAACGATGGTTTTGCGGGCGGACTTCGGCGTCCGTCTTGAAATCTATGATGACGCATTCTCCGTTATGCTCGTACATAAGATCGATTTGCCCGCGGACAATGATGATCCGGTCTTTGGGCGTGGCTTGCGGCAGAGGCAACAGAAACGGGAATTCCGATGCCCGCCGCGCGGCTTGCGTCGTCTCTCCGCCCAGATCGCTTGCAAAAAACCGCATCGCCAAATCGGTCGCCTCATCGGATAAAGCCTGTATCCGCGTCGCGCTTTCATCGGGGAACAGGCGGCGCGTTTCGTGGAGGCTTTCATCCACGCGGTTTGCGCCGGCGAGCGCTTGCTCTATGCGGCGGTGGCACAGGGTTCCGAATTTCTTTTTTCGCTCGTCGTCTCCTTTGAGGAAGTCGTCACATTGGAAATTCGGGAGCGGTTCAAGCCAGCCGTGAACGCCCGCCGGACGGGAAAACATTCCACATTCTTCCATTGCGGTCGGCGTTGTGAAAAGCGTTTTCGGTTCCGCGAGGAGCTTGCTCCGTGCCGCATAAAACGCGCGCGCAACACGCGCGCTGTTCGCGTCGCGCGCGCTTCCCGCTTGCTCCCTTTCCTGCAAGCGCTCCATTTGTCTGTGCAGCCGTTTAACGCGTTCGTAGTATTCGGCGTAATTGGGCGTTTTTATGGAGAAAACTTCATAAAGCGTCTGCGGCGAATCGTCCGCTTCGCCACGTTTAGCCGTCGCGTCTTTCAATCCAAGCGCAAGCAGATCAAAAAAACTCCTGCTCCGCGTTTCGCCGCTGTCCGAAGGAGAGGGCGACGCAACCAGCGTTTCAACACGGTTGTCTTCGTCCGCCTCTGCAAGCGCATGTTCAAGTTTGGCGGTTATCGCTCGCGAGCCAAATATAAAGAGACTCCGTTCAGCGCGGGTCGCCGCGACATAAAAAAGCCGCTTGATTTCAGCCTCCTCCTGTTTCTGGATATGCCCCTTTTCCTTTTCATAAAAGTAATTGACCGCAGATTCATTTCTGCCTTGCGTGTCGGACTTCATGTTTATAATGGGACCGAATTCCTTCGATAAATAGTAAGGCGCGTTGTTGCGGTCGCCCTGCCCCAAACCGCCCGCGCCCGCAAGGATAACCACCGGAAATTCAAGCCCCTTGCTTTTATGTACCGTGAGAAACAGCGTTTCGTTGTCGACATCGGGAACTTCGCCGGTTTCGGTCTTTGTGGTTGTGCCGACAAGCGGGGCGAACGCGTTGAGGAAGGCGCTCATGCTCAGTTGCCGCTGATCCGCGCTGAGGGCGAGATTGTAAAGATATTCAAAATGCCCCGCATTGGAGCGGGTCGCTTCATGGGAAAGCATGAACGTGCGATAACCGGTCTCGTACCACAAAAAAGTCAAGATTGAGGTTATTGGTTCGAGATCGACGCGGGCTTTTAATTCATCAAAAACATGTTTTCCATGATCAAAACGCGTCTTTTCAGACTCATTGGCAAAATGGAATGTGGAGAAAGTGTCTGGAAAGGGTGTGTCGGGCTGTTCAAGGAGGATTCTGAACACGCTTTCATCTCCCAGTTTTACAAAAGAAGAGCGCAGTACCGTGGCGTAGGCGTTTCTGTCAAGCGGGTGCAGGACAAGGCGCAGGATCGCGTAGAAATCATTCGCCGGCGCTTCCGCATAAACGCCCCGTGGATCCGCCGCGACAAAAGGAATGCCGGCTTCCCGAAACACGCGCTCGTATTCGTTCTGGTGGCTTGTCGAACGGAAAAGCACGGCGACATCGCGAAAGGCAAACGCTCCGGACTCAACCCCTTTCACGATCCGCTCCGCGACGCAAAGAGCTTCGCTTAAATCTTTCGTGACTTTTTGTGCGCCAGCGCCGCCGTCAGCGCTTTGCGCGTCTTTTTCACCCCGCTTCGTCTCCTGCACATATATCTCAACCGGTTTTATAGCGGAAGCCTTTTTATGCGGGGCGCTCTCCACCGGAGCGAATTCTGCTTCAAACTTCTCTTTAGCTTGTCCAAAAATCGCGGGGAAGATCATGTTGAAGAATTTCACCAGTTCCGGCGTAGACCGGTAGTTGGTGTTCAGGGAAATGCCGCTGCTCTGCAATTCGCCGGAAAGTCCCCGGAAAACAGCGACATCGGCGCCGCGAAATCGGTAAATGGACTGTTTTTCGTCTCCTACAAAGAAGAGTTTGTTCGGATTCAAATCGCCGGTTTCAGGCGGCGATCCGGCGGCGCCCACGTCGTCTTTCTCGGACAAAAGATAGAGCAACTGTTTCTGCAATTCGTTGTTATCCTGAAATTCGTCTATCATAACGGCTTTTATGCGGCGTTTGTAGAAATTGCGGAGCCCCAGATCGTTGAGGAGAATATCTACAGACAGCTCAAGCGTGTCGTGAAAAGAAAGGACGCCCGCCCGCCGCTTTCTTTCAATAAATTTTTCTCTGTAATCATTGAGAATTTTTCCTATTACAAGCATGTCTTCCCGAAATTGCAGAGTCTTTGCCAGAACGATCAATTTTTTCGCCGCGTCTTTTAATCCGGGCGTGGCGTCGGATCCGGTGGTGATTTTCCGCAACTCGATCAACGCTTCATCTTTCAGACCGGATTTTGGAGTCGTATACGACTTGGAGGACGCGAAAAAATCGCCCGTTTCAACGAGGCGCGCGAGATATTCGTCATTAAAATCTTCATTGGGCGGAATGGTCTTTTTGGACGCTTCCTTCGCTTTTTTGATGGTCTCGCTCTTTGATTTTGCGTCATCCAGAGAAGCAATTTTCCTGCAACAGTCGTTTATGCTGTCGACGCAGGCTTTGGTTTCTCTGGCGACAACAGCAAGCTGCTTTTGAGCGAGCGTGACGTAATCATCCTGTTTCACAAGGCTGAACGCGGTCGCCGCAAGATCCGCGAATAGGTCTTTCACAATGGTTTTGAAGCTGCGGCTCGAAACCAAACGGGAAATGGTCTTGATTTTATCCGTGTTGTTCCGCTCCCGCATGATGATTTCAACGGCGGTTTCCTCCGCAATGGCGGCAAGCTCGTTGCCATCCACGCGGAAATCTCCTGCTATGCCATACCGGTACGACGCCCCCCGCACGAGCGATGAGCAAAACGAGTCCAATGTGGAGATGCGGGCTTGATCGAACTGGGTGAGCGCATCCTTTGCGAACGGATGGTCTGACGTGGACAGCCGCTTGAAGATGCGCTCCCGCATTTCCGCCGCCGCTTTTCGCGTGAAAGTAAGGGTGAGGACTTCATTCACCTTAAACCCGCGTTCCGTTACGAGGCGCGCATAGCGTTCCGCAAGCACCGTGGTTTTGCCGGAGCCTGCGCCTGCGGAAACTGCGGCGTTCATGTCGGCAAGGTAGGCCGCTTGTTGATTAGGGTCGAAATTCATGGAAATAGTATAGCAGAAAAGTGAATGGAAAGGTAGCGACTATTTTTCCTTCCCATGTCAATCGATCTGAGCCGCGGTTTATCAACCGGCAGGCATGGGAGGCTTCGTTTTGGCTGTCGTATGGTTTGCGCCCCTTCGGGTCGACGGCATTTTGCCAGCCCGGACAAGGGCTTTGCGGATATTGTTTCGCGGGAACATGAATAAGTCCGGCAAAATCCGCCGGTTTTGAAACAGGCTTTTGTATTTAATCCTTCCAATTCCACCATTTTAATTTTTCAGAATCAGTTATTGTTCCATTTGCATACGCTACCGCCAAACGGTACACATACAAGGCGCAACGGTCAACTTGCGTGTTTTGAAATTTGCAGTCTTTGAAATAAATCTCTTCCGGGTCCTGCCCCTTTAACGATTCAATAGTGGAATATCCGGCGTTTATTAAATGTTGAGCCATATTTTTTCCAACGCCCGGAATTTGTTCAAGTTCTGATTTTACCATGATTTACCCCTGCCGTGAAAAAGTCAACATATAGCCGTTGCAATCTTCAACCGCAAAACTGCCGGTTTCGCGCGCTGTTTGAAGAACATTAAATGTCAATTAAGTAATTATGCGCCCATTTGTATTTTTTGTCAATGCGCCGCAACGCCCCATCGAAATTCTAACCGAAAAGGTGTCATGTCTCATTATAAAAATCCAACCCAAAGTAATATCGGCTACCGGCGGCGTGGAACACCGCCCACCGGGTAAAAGTGGACGGCAAACTCCTGACCACCAGATCCTCCGCCATCAACCGTAGCGGAATGCGAGTGGAGAGAGGCGTGGGAATGTTCCCCTGCGTAGCAGAGACGCATGCCCCAGCTATGCCGAGGCGTGGAATGATCTGGCCGTTGCGGAGGACTTGAATTTTATCGCGGTGATATATACAGCGGCATCTATTTTTATTTATCAACATCGCAAATAATTTGGGAAACTGAAAAAGAAGCGCTGGCTGGCTGTGCGTTATGAAAAGTCAGACATGAACTTTTTAGGGTTTATATTTATCGCGTTTATTAGGATATCCCTTTGCTAACGGTGTCTAATATAACATCAAAGCCGTCGTGGAGGATTATTGCCGGTTTCATGACGCGCCTTAAACGTTGCATTTTGAATAGGTGTCCGTCGGACCCTGCGTTCGGACTGTTGTGAATAAGCGCGTCTCTTGTAAAAGTTTTTATAAGAGGCTATAGTATTCCGCATGGAAACTATGAAACGCACAGTAACCTGCGGAGAACTCCGTGCGGGTCGCGCAGGTCAGACGGTGGTGTTAAACGGCTGGGTTCACCGGAAACGAGATCACGGCGGCATTACATTCATCAATCTGCGCGACCGCTATGGTGTTACCCAAGTGGTTGTGGATACGAAAACGACCGTTGCCGCGCACGTGACGGCGCCCGATTTGGACGCGGTTGCGGCGGAACTGCGCAACGAGTACTGCATAGCCGTGGAAGGAGTCGTCAGGTTGCGTCCTGAAGAGATGGCGAATCCCTCCATGCCCACCGGCGCCGTTGAAACGCTTGCGACAAAGATCGTCATTCTGAATAGATCGGATATGCTCCCCTTCCAAATTGACGATGAGATCAACGCCGGCGAAGACCTCCGGCTCACCTACCGGTACCTTGACATGCGTTCCAAAAGCATGCAACGGCGCATCAAACTGCGGAGCGATGTCACTTTCGCGGCGCGCGAGTTTATGATTAATCAGGGCTTCTACGAAATAGAGACCCCCACCTTTATAAAACCAACGCCTGAAGGGGCGAGGGATTACCTTGTGCCTTCCCGCCTGTATGCGGGCAAATTTTACGCCCTGCCCCAATCGCCCCAACTCTACAAGCAACTACTCATGGCCGGCGGTTTTGACAAATATTTTCAGATTGCCCGCTGCTACCGCGATGAGGACTCCCGCGGGGACAGGCAACCGGAGTTTACCCAAATAGATATAGAAATGTCCTTTGTGAGCCGGGACGACGTTCTTTCCATAACGGAACGGCTTATGGGGCATGTTTTTATGAAAACGCTTGACATCGCGCTCCCCGAACGGTTCAAACGCCTTACATGGAAGGAAGCGCAGGAGAAATATGGCAGCGACAAGCCCGATCTCCGTTTCGGCATGGAGTTGCGCGATTTCGCCCCCTATGCCGAAGCGGGCGGTTTTCAGGCGTTTAAGGACGCGCTCGCCGGAGGCGGCGGCGTCAAGGCGCTTGTGGCGCCCGGCGGAGCGGACTATTCACGCAAGCGGATCGAGGAACTTGAAGCTCACGCAAAGATTTACAAGGCGAAGGGCATGGCGTGGATGAAAGTCGCAGGCGGCGCGGGGCATGAGGCGAAGTTGGAAGGCGGCGTTGCGAAATTCTTCACAACGAATGCCGGCGATATTATCGCGGGACTTGAGGCGAACGCCGGCGACCTTATCCTCATCGTCGCCGACGCGAAGCGGAAAATCGCCAACACCGCGCTTGGAGCCGTACGCGCAAAACTGGGCAAAGACCTGCGCCTCGTGGATCCCCGCGCCTTTGAATTCGTGTGGATCGTGGATTTCCCGTTGTTTGAATTCAACGAGGAGGAAAACCACTGGGAAGCGGCTCACCACCTGTTTTCGTATCCGCAGGAACAGTACCATGACATTCTGGAAGGCGATCCGGGAGCGGTTCTGGGCGATCTCTACGATCTGGTTCTTAATGGATACGAATTGGCGTCAGGGTCTATCCGCGTGCATGATCCTGAACTCCAGAAACGTATCTTCTCCATTGCCGGCATAGCCGCGGAAGAAGCGGAGCGGAAATTCGGCTTCCTTACCAACGCCTTCAAGTACGGAGCGCCCCCGCACGGCGGCATTGCGCCCGGACTTGACCGTCTCGTCATGCTCATGGCGGGCGAAACCTCCATCAAAGAAGTCATCGCCTTCCCGAAAAATTCCTTCGCGGTAAGCCCCATGGACGAGTGTCCCTGCGAGGTTGAACAGAAACAGTTGGATGAGTTGCATATGGTTGTCCGTACGCCATGATACAGCTGGCGCTCTTATTTCTTATCTATCTGTCGTTTATTAGCCTCGGATTGCCAGATTCTTTGCTGGGTTCGGCGTGGCCATCAATGTATAGACAACTCGGCGTCCCTCCGCACTTCGCGGGTTATATTTCGGTTGTTATCTGTAGCGGAACTGTTGTCTCAAGCGTACTCAGCGCAAGGCTTGTCGGGCGGCTTGGAACCGGCGTGGTGACGGTCGCAAGCGTTTCAATGACTGCGGCCGCACTTCTAGGGTTTTCATACGCTCCCGCATTTATCGTGATATGCCTGTGCGCGATCCCGCTGGGCTTGGGCGGCGGTTCCGTTGACGCGGCGCTGAACAATTACGTCGCCTTGCATTATAAAGCGAAGCACATGAGCTGGTTGCACTGTTTCTGGGGCATCGGCGCTTCGACGGGGCCGCTTATAATGGCGAGCTATTTAACACGCGGCGAATCATGGACAGCCGGCAGCCGGAGTATCGGACTCTTGCAGCTGTGCCTTGCCGTCCTGTTGTTCGTCACCCTGCCTTTGTGGAGAAAAAGCGCGTCTCAAAGCGGCAAAGAGGCGCAGGATCGCGCCACTGCGGGAAACGCCGCTTATACGCCGCGCATTGAGCATCTTTCGCCGAAATTGGGCGAATTGCTCCGTATCGCAGGCGTAAAACAGGTTCTCGCCGCGTTTTTTTGTTACAGCGCAATCGAAGTGACGACCGGTTTATGGGGAAGCTCGTATCTGGCGTTTGCGCGACAAACGCCGCCTGAGACTGCGGCGCAATGGATAGCCTTGTACTACATGGGGATAACGGCGGGACGGTTTGTCTCCGGTTTTTTAACGATGAAGCTCAACAACCAGCGCATGATACGGGTGGGGCAGATCATTATCGCGGTCGGCGTTGTGTTGCTGCTCCTGCCTTTGGAGCGGCTGGGAATAACGGAACGATTCGTTATGCCGCCGGCTTTTTTCATAATAGGGCTGGGATGCGCCCCTATATTCCCCAGTTTATTGCATGAAACGCCGGAAAATTTCGGCAGACGCTATTCGCAGGCGATAATCGGCTTGCAAATGGCGTGCGGTTATATAGGCGCGATGGTAATGCCGCCCATATTCGGCAGAATCGCCTCGTCAATACAATTCGGCGTTTTCCCATTTTTCATCGGGGGCGCGTTGGCGGCGCTTTTTATTATGACCGAAGCGTTAAATAGAAAAACCGGCGGCTAGAGCGCTTCCATTAAACATGCAGGATATAACCCGCATGGGTAAAATAGCGTTCACATTCGAGCGCGAAGGAATGCTTAGGGCGCGTTCATCCTACGTGGAACCAAAAAACAAACGGCGATAACACACCATGCAAAATAGAAAACGTGGAAAGCATCATATCCAGCTTGTCATACCGCAACGGCTGTTTACGACGTTTTCGCGGCCCGAATAAGGGCTTTGCGGCGGCGTTCACGCCGGCAAAGTCCAGGGTTACAAAAATGTGGGTGAGGGGGCTGGCGTAGGAATGTCATCAACTAAGTTGGCGCACGTTCCTCAGCGAAGCTGGGGCGCGGAACGGCCTAGGCGAACGGAACCCCAATCCGCCCAAAGGGCGGCGAAGCCCCCACAGCCCTGTCGCGCGAAGCGCCACTCTAAAATTTTTTTCAAATTTTTCGCGAAAAATTTGAAAAAAATTGACAGTATTGAAAAAATCTGTAATGATAATAGCATTGTATATATTTATATACAATAACAAATTTTCCTCAACAAAGGAGACAAATTATGGTTGCGCCGTTTCTCAATTTTTACGGATGTTGTGGCGAAGCAATTGAACTTTACGAAAAGGTTTTCACTGTAAAAAACAAACAGGTTCAGTTGTTCGGCGATATACCCGGCATTCCTGAAAACATGAAAAGCTGGATTTTACACGCTGAGATGGAGATGGAAGGGCAGACTTTTTGGCTTGGTGATTGTTTTTCGCCGGAACAATGCGCCGGAGGGTTGATGATAACATTGGCCGTGACATTTCCGACAGTGGAAAAAGTAACGGAAGTGTTTAACAAATTGCTTGAGGGAGGCAGCGTTTTAATAGAATTGTCTCCAAAGCCGTACAGCCCGATGCATGGTTGTGTAAAGGATAAATTTGGGGTTGGTTGGCAAATAACGGCAAGATAAAAAATTACACAATAGAGGCTTTCCCAAAACTTCAGTTTTTGGGAAAGTAACCTTGAAATTCGTGGTTTTGCAAGGCTGAAAGTCTGAAAAACCGCAAGAGTCTGTCCCAAAACCGTGCGCGTAGCACACAGTCAATTAGTTTTGGGACAGGTTCAATATTATACAAAATAAAAGAAATGGAGTACGGGCAAACGGCGTATAACGAGGTTGTCGAATTAATCGTTTTTGGGCATGAGTATTTCCTCCGGCAGGTTCCTGCAATTTTGCCGCGGATTTATTGCCATGCAAGCTTGTTGCGCCCGTCCTTCTCCGCTTTAGTTTTGTCCTCAGCGAGAACCGGCTCATCTTTTTGTTATACGTTATGTCCGCAAAGCACGGCTTGTGCAGGGATAGAAATTACCCGACAGTAAGCTAGGCAAATAAATAGCGGTCACCCGCCTCCGAATGATATAATGGTTTCGACGAAAAAACTTTGTATCATAGGAGAAGGACAGATG
>JAIRTS010000083.1 GCA_031254795.1 Treponema sp. | reverse complement strand
CCCTGTGACATCAAAGGCGCGGAACGCGGACAGTCCTGTCATACGAAGCGGCGGCCTTTTCGACCCATCTACAGTCCCTTTATATATCTGCCGCACAATTCATGTGCCCAATCTTTATTAAATTTCTTTTGGTTTAATACCCCGTAGCTTGCTGCGGAAAACTGGGGGTGTGGGGGATTTGTTCCATATGCGTTTACTTAGGGACAAGCAGCCTATAAAACGTCGGGAGTCGTTTTATTTTATAATTGGCACAGAGCCCTGCAAACCGCGACGCATGTTTTTAAACAGTTCCGTAACAGAGATTGTCTGGAGAAGCATATACTTTACTACGACCAGCATAAGCCGTTGTTCATTCCATAACGACCATGCGGTATCAACCGCCCCTTCCCTCAGAGGGGGAAAAACGCCCTTCGTCAACCCAGGTCTCACAGAGGGCCGCCAGTGACAATTTACCGTGGAACCATGCCCGGGCGCTTGCTTCAACACACGCCGGTGTTTCATGGTGTTTGAATAACGACTTTAACCGCTTGAACGCCGGCTCTATATCAATTTTACCGTCTTTGCCGGTGAAATTATTTTTGGACTTCTCGCACAATCAATTGGTTTGGTAGCGGATGCCCTTGATGAACTTTCAGGCGCTTTTGTATACAGATTGAGCCTTTACGCCATCGCCGGAACATTACAGGTAAAAAAGCGTATCGCAAAAGTCAGCGGTGTTTTTCAATTAGCCTTTGCGTTATGGGGTTTTGTGGAAGTAGTCAGGCGTTTCATTGAAGCGGAAGCGATACCCAATCCTCTGATAATGGTTATCCTTTCCTGCATTGCCCTTTCGGGAAATACGGCTTCAATGATTTTGCTCGGCAAGTCAAAAACGGCTGAAGCGCATATTAAATCAAGTCAAATATTCACTTCAAATGACGTTATCGCCAATATCGGCGTTATTGCCGCCGCTGTTTTGGTGTAGTTTTACAGAACAAGATCTCCGATCTGGTTATCGGGGCGGTGGTGTTTTCGTTTGTTTTGCGGGGGGCTATTGCTATATTCAAACTGGCAAGATAGGCGAGGTTTTTTGATGTTCCAGGGAACTTCTGTAGACCTCTATGGAAACTTCGTAGAACTCCACGGAAGTTTCGCAGAACACTACGGAAGCCCGGTAGAATACTACAGATGTCTCATAGACCTCTATGGAACCCTTGTAGAACACTACGGAAACCCTGTAGAATACTACAGAATTTTTGTAGAACTCTACGGAAGTTTTGTAGAACACCCAAAACCGGTGAAAATTCTACCTATATAGCTTTGAAAAGGAGTAGGATTTATGGCTGGAGACTCCATTCCCCATCAGGGCGGGGTGAAGACAATATGGATAAGGCTGATGAAATTACATGTCCTACCGGCTTGCCGGGAGCGCCTCGCCTGATTCTGTGGCTCACAGTTTAACGCAAAGAAGCGGGGCAGCTCATTGCAAAACAACTCTATTCAGGGTATAGTGCTGTATGTTTTTTTTCTTGTTTTTTGTTTTTTGTCTGCCTTTAATGTTGCGCGCCGAGACCACGCCTGAAGAAAGCGTTCCGGCGCCTGCTCCGCTCCTTATAGGCGCCGACAGCGGCTTATACGCGCTTGCCAAAAACGGCGGGCTTGAGACATTGTGGACGGGCGGTTCCGTCAAGAAAATAATTCGCGGACAGAACTATTGGGCGCTTCTCACCAGCAACGGCGTCGCGTTCTCAACGGACTGCGAGAATTGGGAAATGAGAAACAACGGGCTGCCCGTAAAACGGATAAAAGTCTATGAAAATGGGAAAAAGTCCTTTATTACCATCGTACAGGAAATTAAAGATTTTGAGTGTCGCGGTGATATGATGGCTCTTGCCATGAAAGACGCGGTGTATTTTTCGCGGGATCAAGGCGCGTCGTGGAAAAGCATGGGCAGCCCTTCTTCCAGAACAGACGGCGTGAAGGCGGTGGCGGTGGCGGAGCTGCCCGAAGCGACGATTTTCGCCTCTCACAGCGTCTACGGCGTGAGTTTCCTGCAACCGGATAAAAGAGGCGCCGTGTGGACGGAGATCAACACAGGCATTGAAAAACTCGAGACAACCGGCAACCCCGATGAGGTTTCCGATATTGCCGTGGCCGTTGTGGATGGAAAGACAACGGTGTTCGCGTCTCAAACCTTTAGACGCAGGCTTTACCGGCTTGACTGGGAGCGCAGGCGTTTTGATATGATATGGTCGGACAAGAGCGTTTTCGGCGTCGTTGACTCTCTTGAGGTGAACGCGGGATCATTCCGTTTTGTGCGGGACAACGCCATTATGGAAGCTGATTTGGCCTCCCTGTCCAACAACCAGCCGCTTGTCTTTGCGCCCCGCGCCGATGCGCTCGCTTTCATCAAGTCGCTTCCACACAATGTTCCCTGGACGCCAAATTGCATATTTATAACCAATACCGCCCAAAAGAGCGCGGGAGAACAGACTATGGGATTCTCGGAGTTATGGTTGGTGAACGAAGAGCATAATCCGCGCGCGCAAGCGGCGTCTGGAAAAGCTGGTTTGTACCTGCCGGTGAATCAGGCGGTCGCGGCGTCGGCGCTTGACAAACATCTTGCGCTCATTGCGGATCGAGGGCTTAACATGGTGGTCATCGACATGAAGGACGACTATGGACGCCTTAGATTCGCCCCGAAAGATCCGCTCATTACGGCGAAGGGCAGGGTCTTCAATCCTGTTGACCTTGACAAATT
>JAIRTS010000082.1 GCA_031254795.1 Treponema sp. | reverse complement strand
GCGGCGAAAGCGCCCACGTTGCCGTGGCTCGCCAATTGGACGGTACCCGCCGTTTTGACGGCGCGTTCCGCCCCGATTTGTATATGTACAAGATGCGTGTGCGAGGCGATTTCTTCCCGTATCTGATCAAGCATAGTGTCGAATATCTGAAAACCTTCAATTTTGTATTCGGTGAGGGGATTTTTCTGCGCGTAACTGCGTAAATACACCGCTTCCCGCAACGCCTCCATGTTCTCAAGGTGATCGAGCCACCGCTTGTCTATTGAGGTGAGGTACTGCATACGGATAAAGGCGTTGAGATTATTCTCGCCTACCAGCGCAATCTTATCGGCTATATCCTGTTGCAACGCTTTGTTGATGTTCTCTTCAAGTTGTTGCGGCTCCGCTTTCACCGTTTCTTCCACATCAAGCGTGAATCCGAACTTGGTTTTGAGTATCTCGACTAACTGCCGCGTCGCCGCAAGCGCGTCACGCCGCAAAGCGCCTTTGAAATCGTTAATGGCAACGGACACCATATCACAGGTGGCGTCGTTCACCCGCTTTTTAAGGTCTGTGTCCAGAAGAATCGCGTCCCGCTGTTCATAGATGAATTTGCGTTGCTGATTAAGAACATCATCGTACTCCAATAGATGCTTGCGGATTTCAAAGTTGCGCTCTTCCACTTTCTTTTGGGCCTGCTCTATGCTCTTGTTCAGCCACGGATGTTCAAGCGGTTCAGCTTTGAGCGTTTTGTCAGAACTCATAAGCCGCGTCATCAGATTTTTCATGCGCTCGCCGCCGAAAAGACGCATCAACTCATCGTCCATAGAGATAAAGAACTTCGACCGGCCAGGATCGCCCTGCCGCCCTGACCGTCCGCGAAGCTGGTTGTCGATGCGCCGGCTTTCATGGCGCTCCGTGCCGATGACGTACAAACCTCCCGAGTTTTTCACTTCTTCGTAGTCTTTCAGCCATTTTTTATATTCATCAGCGTAAATTTCCGCGTATTTTTCGGGACTTGCCTCGGTGCCGGCGCGTTTGCGGGCGCGGTGTTCGGGGCTGCCTCCCAGCTTGATGTCGGTGCCGCGCCCCGCCATATTGGTGGCTATAGTCACCGCTCCCTTCGCGCCCGCTTCGGCGATAATGAGCGCTTCGCGCGCGTGGTTTTTCGCGTTAAGCACCTCGTGCCTGACGCCGCGCCGCGTGAGCATGGCGTCGAGTTTTTCGGATTTCTCGATAGAGACGGTGCCGATGAGCATGGGCTGCCCTTTTTTGTGAACCGCGGATATCTCATCGCAGAGCGCTTCGAATTTGTCTTTTTCGGTCAAATAGATGACGTCATTTTCGTCCCGCCGCGCCACGGGAAGGTTGGTGGGAATGACCACCACGTCCAATTTGTAGATTTTGTTGAACTCAACGGCTTCGGTGTCCGCAGTGCCGGTCATGCCGGAAATTTTTGTGTACAGCCTGAAATAGTTTTGGAATGTGATGGTCGCCAGAGTGCGGTTGCGCTGGGCTATCTTGATATGCTCTTTCGCTTCAATCGCCTGATGAAGCCCGTCAGAATACCGGCGTCCGTGCAAAATGCGTCCGGTAAATTCATCCACGATCTGCACCTGTCCATCTTGCACCACATATTCGGTGTCAAGATGAAAGAGTTTATGCGCCCGCAGAGCCTGCGTAAAGTAGTGGATATACTCGAAATTTTCCTCGTCAACAATAGCGCCTTTGATGAGTCCGCGTTTTTGGAGCAACTTTTCAATTTTCGCAAGACCGTCGTTGGTAAAGGAAATGTTTTTGTTCTTTTCATTCAATTTATAATCGCCGACAACTTCCTCGCCCTGGGTTTCATCAGGATAATCGCCGTTAGGCTTCTTCTTCACTTCCTCAAGCGATCCCAACAACCTGTCCACCTCGGCGAACTTGAATGTATCGTCTTCAGCGGCGCCGGAAATGATGAGCGGCGTACGGGCTTCGTCAATCAGGATCGAGTCGATTTCATCGACGATGCAGAAATTGTGTCCGCGTTGCACACGCATTTCAAGGGAGGGGCTCATGTTGTCGCGGAGATAGTCGAAGCCGAACTCGTTGTTGGTGCCGTACGTAACGTCCGCGGCGTAGTTTTCCTTGCGCCGCTCATTGTCCATGTTCGAAAGAATGGTTCCCACCGTAAGCCCTAAATAGGTGAATATGGGTCTCATCCAGTCCGCGTCCCGCTCCGCGAGGTAATCGTTCACAGTGACAACGTGTATGCCCTTGCCCGGAATGGCGTTGAGGTAGGTTGCGGACACGCTCATAAGGGTCTTGCCTTCGCCCGTCTTCATCTCAACGATTTTTCCCTGATGAAGCACGATGGAACCAAGAACCTGCACGTCATAGGGACGTTCCCCCAAAGCGCGGCGGGCGGCCTCACGCGCCAGGGCGAAAGCTTCTGGCAGAAGATCGTCAAGGCTTTCGCCTTTATTGTAACGCTCGCGAAACGCGACGGTCATTTTGGGAAATTCGTCAGGGGGAAGGCTCGCTGCCCATGCTTCCTTTTCATTCACCGCATGCAACACGGGCAGCAATTTTTTCAGGTCTCGCTCATGTTGAGAGCCGAACAGCACTCTAACAATTTTATTTAACATGATTATAATGTAATATATTACGAAAAGATTGGCAAGTGCGGTTTTTTGAAAACACGCCGTGAGGTGAGGCGTTCTATGGCGCTATAGGGCTGTGGATTTTGAGAGAGGCGGCGAAGGGGAGGGGAAGGCGCGATTTGGGTTTCTCTGGCGCGGCGCCGCGCCTCGGCGCAAAAAATTTAAAATGAACAGTTCCATTTATTGCTGAATGATGGTATAGTATGATGATATTATAGCAAGGAAGGAGTTATACTATGCGACAATGTATGGATGCAGACAATTTACACAGCCGACTGAACAAAATTTTGGGACAAATAAGGGCGATTGACAAAGCCATTGATACAGATATACCCTGCGAAGACCTATTGATACAGGTTAATGCGGCGCACGCCGCGTTGCATAAGGTGGGGCAAGTGATTCTGGAAGGGCATTTGAATTATTGCGT
>JAIRTS010000102.1 GCA_031254795.1 Treponema sp. | reverse complement strand
CGGTTCATTTCACGCGCTTTTTCTCCATTTTCTTGAACGCCTCGGCGAACGGGTTGTACATGGAGCCATCGTCATTCGGGTCGAAGCGGGACGGGCGCGGTTGCCCGGATTTTGTCGGCGTCCCGGCGTCGCCTGTTTTTTTCACCACAACGACCCGCTTCTTGCCGCCCACGACGCCACCGTTTATGACGCCACCATGAGCGGAAGCGGCGGTTTTCTCGAGTTCACGTTTCGGCGCGGCGCGTCCCTGAGCGGACTGCGCGCTGCGGCGGGAAAGGCTGATGCGCCGCCTGTCCACGTCCAATTCGATGACGCGAAACTCGTACACCTCGCCGACTTTCACCGCGTCCATTGGATCCTGGACAAAATGATCGCTCAATTCGGAAATGTGAACGAGCGCGGTCTCCTTCACGCCGACATCGACGAACGCCCCGAAATCAACCACATTCTTGATTTTGCCGGTGACCATCATGCCTTCGCTGAGATCTTCAAACGCAACCACGCCCTTGCGCATGATGGGCTTGGGGTATTCTTCACGCGGATCGCGACCAGGCTTTTTAAGCTCGTCAACGATGTCGTTGATGGTGGCGTCTCCAACGCCGAACTTTTCTTTCAACGACATCACCGTTTCCGAACCGACAGAGCCGGTTGTGGTAATGGTTTCCCGAATAGCGCGGGCAATGGCGTAGTTTTCAGGATGAACCCACGTATTGTCAAGCGGCTCCACGCTCTCCGGTATTTTGAGGAAGCCGGCGCATTGCTCAAACGTTTTTGGCCCCATGCCTTGAATGCCGTTCAGTTCGTCGCGGCTTGATATCTTGCCTTTTTCATCACGGTATTTCACGATTTTCTTGGCAAGGCCTGAGTTTATACCGGACACGTACTTGAGGAGGGAAACGCTTGCGGTGTTCAGGTTGACACCGACGTTGTTCACCACGCTGGAAACCACTTCATCAAGGGTGTCCGAGAGCTTTTTCTGGTTGACATCGTGCTGGTACAGTCCGACTCCAATGGATTTCGGGTCAATCTTCACGAGTTCGGCGAGCGGATCCTGCAAGCGCCTGCCTATGGAGACGGCTCCTCTGATGGTCAGATCAAGATCAGGAAATTCCTCGCGGGCAATGTCACTCGCCGAATATACAGAGGCGCCGTCCTCGTCGACCACCGTGTACAGTACGTCAAGGTTATGCTCGGAAATAACCTGCGACACCAATTCCTGCGCCTCTTTCGTGCCGGTTCCGCCTCCCACCGCCACAAGCTGAATATGGTAATCCTTCAGGTTTTTCAGGATCAATTCCTTCGCTCTCTCGATCTGGTTGTTCATAAACGTAAAGTAGTGGAGGAATTTGCCAGTGTCGTCAAGGCACGCGCATTTGGTGCCGGTGCGGATGCCCGGATCAATGCCCAACACACGGGCGCCTTTGATGGGTTGCTGCATGAGCAGGTTCTTGAGGTTCGCGCTAAACACGGAAATGCCATGTCCATCGGCGGCGTCCCCCTGATCGCCCCGGATTTCCCGAATCACGGCTGGAGACAGGAGCCGTTTAAGCCCATCTTCTATAGACGTTTTATGGTAGTCGTTGTGGATGGCGTACTTCTTTTGCAACATCTCAACAGCCGCGTTCTCATCGACATCAATTTGCGTTTCAAGCGCCTTTTCCCGTTCCCCCCGGTTTATCGCCAGAATCCGGTGAGGTTTTATCTGGGAAAGTTTCTCGGTGTAATCCCAGTACATCTGATAGGTGGAAGTCTTTTTCGCTTCCTCGTCTCCCACGCCCTTCACAGAGATCTCGCCATCCGCCCAATAGAACTCCTTGACCAGAGCGCGGTTTTCCGGGTCCTGGGACACCCGTTCCGCGATAATGTCCATGGCGCCCTGCAATGCGTCATCAACGGACGCCACGCTGAGTTCGGGATGTTCGGCGTCTTCGCGCACAAATTCCACCGCCTTGTCGACAAGCGGCTTTGTCTCAAGCTCAAGCATCGCGTCCGCAAGGGGTTCAAGCCCTTTCTCAATGGCCGCCATGCCGCGGGTCTTCTTTTTCTTTTTGTAAGGCGCGTATATGTCTTCCAATTCCGCAAGGGTCGCGGCTTTGATAATGTTGTTGTAGAGGGATTCGGTGAGTTTTCCCTGTTCAAAAATGAGTCTGATAATTTCAATGCGCCGCTCTTCAAGGTTTTTGCCCGAATGATACCCATGTTCTATGTCCCGCACCTGCACCTCGTCAAGAGCGCCGTGTTTTTCTTTGCGGTAACGGGCGATAAACGGTACGGTCGCCCCTTCATTCAGAAGTTCCACAACGGCCATGACCTGTCCCTGATTAATCGTTAGGGATTCGGCTATGCGCTTCATCAGCGCGTTTTCATCAATTTTTAGATCTTTTAAATTAGCGACAAGTTCCTGCTGTATCTCCATACAAACCTCAATATGAAAAGTTGAGAAAATCATAGCGGTTTTTGACGGTTTAGGCAAGAGGCGGAAACAGGAGGAATGAGAAGTGATCTCCGCTTGCGGACAATTTGTGGATGCGGGGCATGACGCGACAGCGTTATGAGGCTATACAGCCTCCACATGCTAAATTTGACCCATAGAATGGCCGCAAAAGTTCCATCTGTAACCGGACCAGTCGTTGCGGGAGGCTGATGGCATTAGTCCCGAAGCGCGTACATTGTATTTTAGAAAACCTATTATTTTATCCGCAGTGGGGAGTCGCCCCATATGCGTTTAGTTAAGGACGAGCAGCCGGTAAAGCGCCGGGAGTCGTCTCCTTCTGGAATTGGCGCGGAATTTCGCTAAGTGATGTATGTTTTCAAACACTTTCGTAACCGGGATGGTCTGTAGAAGTGTATACTTTGCCGTGACCGGGCATAAACCGTTGTTCATTCCATAACGATCGCCTTGTGTCAACACACCCTTCCCCCAGAGGGGGAAAATCGCCTCCGGTTAACCCGGGTCTCACACAAGTCCGCCAACAACAGCTTCCCGTAAAACCACGCCCGGGTGCTCCGCTCAACCCGCGCCGGTGTTTCATAGCGCCTGAACAATGTCTTTAACCGCTTGAACGCCGGCTCAATCCGCTGCTGGTGCCGCTTCCCTTATTGACGTCGCCACTATCACACACCGGTTATACGCCCGTCGTACCTCGCTCGCCTCTTTGTCCCTGTGTTCTCATCCGTGTCTTCCTCAACGTTTCAAGCCCTCTTCCTCTGCCTTTCGGCTCTTCCGTGCCGCGCGGAAACGCGACGGTTTATATTCCCCCCTCATATTCGCGCCGGAGTGCCTTTAAAGACAGCCTATCCCTTATTCGCCGTGATACACGCGGCCCCCTGTCACGATGTCCCCTTCCCCAAAACTTCCGAAATCGCCGACCTTCTCCTCGCGCTCCACCGTGGTCGGTGCCACCATCTCCCGCATCCCCCAAGTCAAATAACCCTGTCGCGTGACGCAACCGGCAATGTCAACCAAGCGCGCCTTCCGCGCCTCCAGCCATGACGGTGCCTCCCCTATCGCCTCATTGTTCCGGCGTAGGCGCTGCGGCCATTCCTCGCGCAAATGTACGGTGTGGTTCCCCCTCGAATGAAGAATCCCCGGAGCAAGGCTCCGGGGTATTTAAGATTTCTCCTTGAAATCTTTGCGTATACGGGGGAACAAATCCCCCGCGCCCCCATTATGAAGCGCCCCAAGAGGCGGGGTATTAAACCCCAAAAGGGCTACGCCCTTTAATAAAAAAAACTTTTCTTCTATTATAGAACCCATGCATTTGTACCACAGCGTTCAAATTGGAACGCTTTCGCTTGAGGGGAATATCTTTCTCGCCCCTATCGCGGGATATTCGGACAGGGCGTTCCGCTCGATCTGTATTGAACAAGGCGCGAATTTCACGTTTACGGAGCTTGTTTCCTCGGAA
>JAIRTS010000130.1 GCA_031254795.1 Treponema sp. | reverse complement strand
TTGCGAATAAGCCCTTCACTGCGGAATCGCTCGAATTCTTCAATGATTTTTCGTTTCTTTATGTCTTCCCACGACTGTTTCTGGATATTGTGAATAAGGTACACGTCGATATACCCTGTACGCAATTTTTTCAGGGTGTTTTCAAGGTTCCGTCTGATGACGTCTTGGGTTTTCATCTCGCTGAACGGCTGTTTTGTCGCAATCAGTGCTTTTTCGCGGCGCCCCCCCTCCAGAGCCTCGCCCAAAATAGCCTCGCTCGTGGCGCCGTGGTAGCCTAACGCCGTGTCAAAATACGTGATTCCATTATCGGCCGCGTACCTGATAAGCTCAAACGCCTTTTCCTTATTGACCGGAGCTTCACCCTTCTCCTCGTTTACATCACGAGGCAACCTCATGCAACCCAAGCCGAGAGCCGACACCCGACGCCCTGTCTTGCCGTAGTTTCTATAAAACATGTTCCTCCCTTACAATTATAAGAATAGCATAACGCGCCTTAAAATTGCAATACCTTGAATAAGCGCGCCGTGGGAAGGAGGCGCGAAAAATTCGGGAAGGGCGCGTTTATCTTGTGGCTGGCGATGAGCGTCCTATTCGGGATTCGCCGCCTGCGCGTCCGCCGAAGACGGGTGAGGTTCGGTGAACCTTCGATTCAGCGGATCTTCGGTTCGGAGGAAATTATGTAACGGTGAAAACAGTCTGCCGCCATTTTTTTGTTGGCGAGGGCTTCCTCTCTATTTGCATGTATTGTAGACCTTGCTGTATAATCGTATTATGTCATTGGACGGAAAAAACAAGGAGCTTGGAGTGGCATGATGGACACAATTTCTATAAAAAATCCTTTTGACAATGCGCCTGTCTTCCACATGGAAACGGTTTCCAGCACGATGGACGCGTCTCGCGAGCTTGCGGCGCAAGGCCTTCCGCATGGAACCGTAATCGTGGCCGGCAGCCAAAGCGTGGGCAGAGGGAGGACGCCAGAAAGAGTGTGGCGCTCTGATCCCGGCAATTTGTATTGTACGGTTTTGCTGCGGTACAACGGTTTTCAGGATATTCCCAAGCCGCTCGCCCTAAAAGTGGGGCTTGCCGTGGCGTTCGCCGTAGAAGACTTTATCGCGGACTCGCCGTGCGACGCTCGGCCTGCGGCGTTGGTGAAATGGCCCAACGACATTATGCTTTGCCCAAGCGCCGCGTCCTCTGCGTCCGGCGCGTCTGCCGGCGCGTCCAGCGCGAGGAAAGTCGCGGGCATCCTCTGCGAGAGCGACGGCAAAACCGTGTTCACCGGCATTGGGGTGAATGTGGCGCAAACCCAATTTCCAGATGACTTGCGGGAAAAGGCGACCAGCATCGCGCTTGCCTGCGGCGCGGCGTTGGAAAGCGACAACCGGTTTCGGCTGCTTGAAAAGTTTCTTTCGCATCTGTACCGTGAAGCGCGGCAAGCGGACGATTCATGGAGGGAGCGGCTTTCCCGGCGGCTCTACCTGAAGGGCGCGGAGACGCGCTTTATCGTGGGCAAAGCCGATTCAGGCGAGGTGGTTGAAGGTATCCTCCACGGTGTCGGCGAAGACGGCTCCCTGCTGCTTTTAAGGAATAGTGGCGCCGCCAGCGCCGGCGAAGTTGAAGCCTTTTTGACGGGCGAGTTGGATGTGTACCCGCGCGGGTAAACCTTCTCCTTAAAGGTTGCGCCCACCAGCGGCCTCCGATTCCGATCCGAATAGCGCGGCTTCAAGCGCGGTTCGGGGATCGCCGCTTTTGCCGTTGCGCTTGATGGAGACCGCCGCCGCAATAAGACGTCGGAGGTCTTTGCCGGAGCGTTCGTACAGGGACGCGAGATAATCTCCGCCGGAATAATACAAGCGGTATAGTTCCAGATAAGCGTTGTTTATGGTCATGGATGAAAAAAAGCGGTAATTTTCTCCCCGAAACCGCTGTTCATACTCCGCCGCAAATTGTTCTTGGGCGCGGGCTATGACACGCTCTTTTTCCCGCAGTTTTTCCTCACGGGGACGCGCCTCCTGATAGAGCGCGTCCAATTCGGCGGTGAGACCGCAGATAAAGGAGACAAAAGCCGCGCTGTCCGCTTTGTCGTCAAGCATGGCGCGGTATTCCGGCGAGTCGCCGCCGAAGGTTTTTTCCATGTAGAGCCGCGCTCCCTCGCCGCCGACAAACTCGGCCAACTCCTCGTTAAACTGGGATTGTCCGGGGAGATACACAGTGGCGTGCAGTTGCTCATGGATCAAAAGATCGGCCAGATGGTACGTTGGATAGTTTTTCATGTACGAATACAGAGGATCTTTGAACCAGCCCAGGGCGCTGAAGGCGTCCACTCCTCGTACCCATACGTCCAGCCCTTTCTTTTTGAGTTGCTCCGCTTCCGCGCGCGCGTCTTCCGCCTTGAAAAAGCCTTTATAAGGAACGGTGCCCACTAGAGGAAAATGCCACTCATATGAGACGAAGGCGTCCGGTTGAGCGGCGGACACCACCGCCGCAAGGTAGTCGCGGTCAATGGATACATAGGTTGTATAGTTCTTGTTCTGTTTCAGCCCCAGCTCTTCTTTGGAAAAACGGCGGATGTCCTCCACTCGCTCCACAAAACGGCGTTCCGCAGGATCCGTGGACAGCTTTTCCAGCGGAATCGCTTTTGAAAGATAACCCAGCAGGATAAAACCCTGTTTCAGGGTGTAGCAGCCTGAAAAGCACAGCAGCGTGATGAAGATCAGAACAAACGCCACCAGCGCGGGCAAAGCCGACCATGCAAAGAAGACGTGGTTTTTCATACGGTACAGTATAGCGAAGACGAAAGCGCCGGACTAGGGGCGTGATGGATTTCTACTCGCTATTGCAAAAAAGCGTTGTTTGCGTTATCATTTTTATAAGGAAATTGTGAAAAAGTGATTCAAGTCTTGTTTTTTTTACGTTTTAGAACACAACTGCAAAGAACGCGGTCGGAACACCTCATAAACGTGGAAAGCGGACTCGTAAAAGCGTTTGAGGCGGCGAATGGAACCGTTCACATCAAGGATCGGTGTATCACCGCTTCCTTTGACGAGAGATCGCTGGGAATATGGCTCAACATTATCAGCGTTCTGGAAACAGGACGCGATTTGCTGGAAAAAAACTGTCCTGTTCCCATCGGCGCCTACGCTTTCGTCATTTGCAGGGATGTTCCTGCCTTTGAAATGGAAAACGTGTGCCGGACGCTCGCTTCCCAGCATGGAGGAAGCGGCATATGGTGCGACTTGGGGATGGAGAAGGCGCTCGGCAGTTACTGCGTCTTTAACGACAAACTTGTCGTACGCGCCGGATCAACAAACTACGTACAGATAAAGCGCATTGAAGCCATTTCCCGCAATGTCCGCAGATCCGCCGGCGCGTTTCCCTTGAGCGATAAAATCGTCCGCCTCATCAAACAGGAAGCCGGCAAGAACCTCGTTTTTTCCGGACCGGATTTTATCGGCAAACGGGAGGGCGTTTACCGTTTCTGCTCATTGGAAAACACCGCGCCGCCTCTGCTTCTCCGTTTCCACCGCAACGGCGGCGCCATTGCCGCATTCGCCGATGCGATAAATCCCAAACTACATACATTTTTAACCGCCTGCAATGACGCCGACGACTGGCGGAAACGGCTTGAACATCTGGACGCGCTGAAAAAACTCATCTTTCGGGAGCGCCTTCGCTCCGAATGCTCGCCGGCGCTTGCCGGGACTATCAAGTGTTTTTTCCGGTTGCTGGTTGACATGTATGTCGCAAAAGCGAAAAAAAAGAAAGCGCGTCCTGTCATTACGCTTGAAAATCTGCATAACGCGGACATGTTGGTCAGGGATATTTTTCTTGATGTGTACGGCGAGGTGAAATTTGACGTGACAGTGTACGGAACCTGTACGGAAAAAAAAGAGAAGAGCGTGTTTTTAAACAGATGGGATGCTGTTTTTTCAAAAAATATTGTTCTGGATTACAATACGGACGCGCCCTTGATCAATTTTCATGAAATGTCGGGTGATCTGTGGGAATTGTCCTATACGTTTAATCTTTTGCGCAACTTTTTTCCCGGCTACCAGTTCCTCCGTTTGTTTGAGGAAAACGGCAAAAATCCATCCGTGCTGGTTCGCACGTTCGCCCAGCTTGCCCGTATCGGGGTTATTGACAGCATTGATGATCCGATTCCGCGCATTCCCAACTTCACCATACTTGCGGAACGCTTTTTGGGGGACAGAAAGCCTGTGATTTACGACTTTGTAAAAACGTGCCTGCTTCAAGCTGTCTCCCACGGCAAAATTTCGGCGTGTTTTAATCTTGTTGAAGCGCTCGCCGACTTGCGCATCGACATTTCCGACACGCTTCTCTGGAGCGCCCTATGTTCAGATATTTTCAACGGAACAACCGCAAGAATACACTTTTCCATTATCCAAAACCGTTTCAACGCCATTGTCGGCAAGGAACGGGGGCCTGCGGCGCGGCTTCTGTTTTTAACTCTTAACGCGCTGATACACGGAGACAAAAAAGCCGTTCAAAAAGAGTTTGCCGCCGACGCGCCGGACACAGACTCGGCGTTGTTTCAGATGGAAATTCGTATTAACCGCGCCTGCTATTATGTGGGATCCAGACAGCAAGCGCAGGCGTTTGCGATCCTTAAAAAGGTGTTGCGGATAAACCATGACCAGCGAAAAACAAGCCCCGCAAAGGTTTTCAGACTCATCGCCCTGGGAAAACTGCAAGCCGGCATGTTGAGCGAGGCTGTGGAATACATCAGCATTGCGGTTGAACACGCCGAAAAGCAGAGCGCCATTAATGAGCTTGCCATTTGCTCGTATTACGCGGCGAACATCCGCTATCTGGCAGGCGATCTTCCCAAAGCTGAGCGGCTTGTCCGCGACGCCGAACACAACGCCATTCTCGCGGGATACGGCAATTGGACGGATCGCGCCCGTTTTTTGCGGGGCAGATTGCGTTTTGAATTTGGATTTTATCAGGACGCCCTGCATGTATTTGAGAAGACGCTTGAAAGCTTCTCGGAACCGGTGACAGACACCATGAAAAACACCATAAACGCATGGATATTCCGCGCGAAGTTTTTTTCAACCTTCACCGCCGCGAGGTCTGACGCATCCACCCTGCCCGACGCCGCCAGCTGCGTTGATCCCTCTAATCTTGAGCTTCTTTTTTTCAAAACGGAAGCCTCGTATCTTACCGGCGCCTATAAAAAGACGCTTGAGCTCTCGGAAACCATAGCCAAGTCCATCCCAAGCGAAGATTTCCTATGGACAGAGCGTCCTGACTGGAACAGCGGCTTTGCCCAAGCCGAATTGTTGAGCATGAGCGAAAAGGATTTCTGGGGCAGAAAAGCTTCGGCATTTCATAGCCTCGCGCTCAGCAAATTTTCGGAAAACCCGGATGATAAAAAACAAGCCGTAAAGGATATGAGCTGGCTGGCGCCTGGTGAAACGCCCTCCGGCGCGGATACATGCGATTTCTTCTATTTTTACGCTTTGTACTGTGTTTTGCGTGAAGCGGGCGCGTCGCTTATTGATATAAATACAGTTGTCGGCGCCGCGTTCAGGCGGCTCCAGCAACGCAGCCTGAAAATAGACGACCCGGAAGCCCGCAGGGGCTTTCTGAACCGCCCCTACTGGAACAACGCTCTGGTTCATACGGCTAAAGAATATATGCTGGTGTAAGAATAGCATAGCCCGCCGCTTCCACAAACGAATTTATGTATTATAAAAACCGCCGCCATACTCAAGGGCGCGGTTAAAACCGAGCCTGAAAGCATAACAGATGCCATTGCCGCCGGTCAGATTCGCAAGGCGTCCGCTTGGACTCGCTTTGCGCCTAATGGCAGACAGAAATTTCCGCTTATAGGGAACGCGCCGTACGCAAGAAGGCGGGCCGCCTCCGGTAAAAGTCAGGGGGCATACGCCCCCTGACAACCCCCAAACTTGGCTGGAGCAGTCTGCGGGACACCCCGCAAGCCGTTGTCACCCGCCAAAAGCGGAAATTTTTCGCTGGAAAGCTCGAAATTCCCGCTTGCGTAAATTTTCAATGCCGGATATAATATTCTTATGCTTCGGACGCCAGCAGCCATACAAACACATATCTCCCGACAAGCGACAAGCGACAAGCGACAAGCGACAAGCGACACGCGACAAGCGACAAGCGACAAGCGACAAGCGACAAGCGACAAGCGATTATGACGCCGAATCCCGCTTTGTCAAGTACCTAACGCCTAAACACGCGCTTTTTGTACAAAATTTCTTCAAA
>JAIRTS010000014.1 GCA_031254795.1 Treponema sp. | reverse complement strand
CATATCGCTGGCCGTCGGTCCGGTTGTCTTCAGTTACATATTGGCGAATAATGTAGGCGCAGGCATGAAGATATTCGCCGCGGCTATGGCGGGATGCGCGTTTCTGTTCGCGGCTGTGTCCAGGTTTTCCTCCATGAGGAAAAAGAAAACGGTTGAGCCAGTTTCAGAACCCGGTTAATTGTGAGTTTCGCTTTTTCCTCTCATTCGGAGTGTAACATTGGCTGGAGAATTGAGGGCGTTTCCCAAAAACTGACGCCCCGTAGGGCGCGCTTATGGTCAGGGTTGATGAAAAGAGCCTCCGCGCGACTGGTATAAACGGTCTCCGCCCGGCTGTCCGCCAGCTTTCCGCCCGGCTCCGGACGGTTTCCATCGTTTTCGCCTATTGCCCTTTTTGTAAAATTTCTGTATCTTTATAAATGAGCCGGTTTCAAGACGCGAGCCTGCGGTTCGGGGTTAGTGTTAAACATGGCTTTCGAAAAAGCGGTCTAACGTCCGCTTTTCCACTTAAATCTAAGGTCGCTGTCTCAAAACTTGAGGTTTTGAAACAGCCTCAAACGGTAATAATTACGGTAATAAATTATGGAAAGGACAAAGACTGTACCCAAAAGCGAGAAAAAACTCAAGGAGCCGAGTGATTATAGAATCATCCTGTTGAACGACAATTACACTACGATAGACTTTGTGGTGAATGTTCTCATGGCAGTTTTTCATAAGGGCGAAGCTGAGGCGAACCGCATTATGCTGAACGTTCATCGCAAAGGGAAAGGCGTCGTGGGGCAGTATCCGTTTGATATTGCGAAAACCAAGATGAATCAGGTTCACAGTCTTGCGCGGCAAGCTGAATTTCCGCTTAGATGCGTTATTGAAGAGGTATAGCAATGAAAATTTCAGGCCCTGCTCAAGCGATAATAAACGCGGCTTATAACGAGGCTCGAATACGGAACCACGAGTACCTCACGCCGGAACATATTCTCTACGCGGCCCTCGCTTTTGAGGATGTGCAAACCGTCTTCATCGCGTGCGGCGCCAATGCGACTCAGATTCGGAGCGGCATGGAAAACTATCTTGATCAAAAGATACCCGTCTTGACCGGAAGCGAGCCAACGCAAACCGTCGGCTTCCAGAGCGTCATAGAGCGGGCGGTTATACAGAGTCAAAGCTCCCAGAAGCAGACCGTTGATGTCGCCGACATACTCGTCTCGCTTTATGATGAAGAACGGAACTATTGCGCCTATTATCTGCGCAAGTCCGGCGTAAAGCGCGTCGACCTTTTGTCCATACTCTCCCACGGCGTTAACGGCGAGGCTATTTTCCCGCCGCAAACTTCCGAAGATGAGGCGGGCGTGGAGCCGGGCAAGGGCAAGGCGAAAAAGACGGCGCTGGAAAAATACGCTGTGGATCTCACCGCGCTGGCGCGGGAAAACAAGCTGGAGCCTGTTATAGGACGGGAAGCCGAACTCGACCGCACCATTCAAGTGTTGTGCCGCCGCTTAAAAAACAATCCCATACATGTAGGCGATTCCGGCGTGGGCAAAACGGCGATCACCGAAGGGCTTGCCCAGCGCATCGTCAAGGGCGAGACGCCGCCATTGCTTGCAAATTTCTCTATTTTATCGCTTGATATGGGATCCCTTGTCGCGGGCGCCAAGTACCGCGGCGATTTTGAGGAGCGGGTCAAGCGCGTCGTCGAAGAAATGCTGAAAAAAGAAAAGGCAATCTTATTTATTGATGAAATTCACACCATCGTGGGAGCGGGATCCGCGTCGGGAAGCGCTCTTGACGCATCGAATCTTCTGAAACCGGCGCTTGCTTCGGGCGAACTCCGTTGCATAGGTTCCACCACTCACGAGGAATACAATAAATTCTTTGATAAGGACCGCGCTTTATCCCGCCGTTTTCAAAAAATCGACATAAACGAGCCAAGCGAGGAAGACACGGTCGCCATTCTCCAGGGTCTCAAGCCAAAATACGAAGAATTTCACGGGGTGGCCTATACGGACGAAGCCATTTCCGCCGCCGTAAGCCTATCCGCCCAGTACATCACCGAACGTCGTCTGCCTGACAAAGCCATTGATGTCATGGACGAGGCCGGAGCGTTCGCGCGGATGAGGGAATGGAAGCGCGAAGAGCGGGAAAACGAGGCAAAGGGCGAAAACGCTGACGAAGACGCAGGCGGTTTCGCCGGCAAGAGCGCTGAAGCGATTGTGTCTGAGGGGTTCCCATCGCCGGATCGCCTTGTTCCAATCACCATAGATATGCCTCTCATTGAAACCGTTGTTTCCAAAATCGCCCGCATACCTGAGCGTTCGGTCGGGGAGAGCGAGAAAGACAAATTGCGGCTTCTGGACAGCAGGTTGCGCGAGCGCATTTTCGGACAGGATGAAGCCGTCTCCGCAGTGTCCAAAGCGGTCCGGCGGTCGCGGGCGGGTTTCCGCGCTCCGGGAAAACCCGTGGCGAACTTCCTTTTTGTGGGGCCCACGGGCGTGGGCAAAACCGAGATCGCGCGGAGTCTGGCCGATATTCTCGGCGTTTCCATGCACCGGTTCGACATGAGCGAGTATCAGGAAAAGCACACCGTCTCCCGCCTCATCGGTTCGCCGCCGGGCTATGTGGGCTATGAGGAAGGCGGCTTGCTCACAGACGCCGTACGCAAGCAGCCTCACGCGGTCGTGTTGCTGGACGAAATAGAGAAGGCTCATCCGGATGTTTTCAATATCCTGTTGCAAATCATGGATTACGCGACTCTGACGGACAACAACGGCAGAAAGGCGGATTTCCGCAACGCGGTGATCATCATGACCAGCAACGCCGGCGCGCGAGACATAGGCAAGAACCTTATCGGCTTTGGGGATCGCGCTGTGGATGGCGCCGCAGTGAAAGACGCGATTGAAAAGACCTTCACCCCTGAATTCCGCAACCGGCTTGACGCGGTGGTTCGCTTCGGGCATCTCTCGAAAGAAATCATGATCTCCATTGTTCAAAAAGAGCTTGATGTTTTCACGTCCCAGTTGGCGGAAAAAAATGTCGCCCTTGCGGTTACCAGGGCGTGCGTCCACAAACTCGCTGAAGACGGCTACAGCAGGGAGTTCGGGGCGCGCAATGCAGGGCGGGTCGTTGAGGAGAAAATAAAATCATTCTTTGTGGACGAGGTTCTTTTCGGCAGTTTGAGCCGGGGCGGGAGCGCGAAGGCGGACTACAAGCGCGGCAAGTACCGGATTACGATTGACGCGGCGGCGCGTGACGGGAAGCCCGCTGAAAACAGCGGGCCGCCCCATACAGGCGACCGGTGAGTCTCAAGAAACGCCGGGCGGGACCCGATCCCGATTTTCCCTACCTGTCGGAATATGAGCGTTTCTTTTTTCCGTTGCCGGAGAACAGCGAGGGCGACATCATCGCAATAGGAGGCAATCTTTCCCCCGGCATGTTGCTTTCGGCGTATGAGCAGGGCATTTTCCCCTGGTACAATGAAGGAGATCCCATACTGTGGCAGTCCCCTGATCCGCGTTTTGTTATTTTTCCCGAAACTCTCCATGTTTCAGAATCCATGAAAAAAGTCTTCAAGAAGAAACAGTTTGATGTGTGTTTTGACAGGGATTTTGCAGGTGTCATCAAAAATTGCGCCATTACGCGCCGTCCCGGACAGGACGGCACATGGATCACCCAGGACATGATAGACGCATATAACGTGTTGCATGAGCTGGGATACGCCCATTCTTCGGAAAGCTATGCGCGCGGCGAATTGGCGGGTGGCTGTTACGGCGTCTGGCTTGGCAATGTGTTTTTCGGGGAATCCATGTTCAGCAAGGTTTCCAACGCCTCAAAAACGGCTTTCCTCACCCTTGCGCGATTCCTTTTTGAGCGAGGCGCCGCCTTCATTGATAGTCAGGCGCATACCAACCACATGGAAACCCTCGGCGGCCGTGAAATCAGCCGGGCCGATTACCTTAGCCTGCTCCGTACGACGCTCGCCGGGCGGCTCGCGCCCCGCGA
>JAIRTS010000122.1 GCA_031254795.1 Treponema sp. | reverse complement strand
AGTCCCGAAAGAATGAGTGAACTATATGCGCCATTAATGCCTGATTGCTAAGGATATTTGTTTTTTTAATTGTCAACCGCGCCGGATGCTTATAGCATACGCCGAATGCGTATAACATACGCCGAACGCGCGGCAGAGCCGCCTGGCTGCCATGAGCTTTAGTCCGCGACTGCCAACCATGTTGTCGAAAAGTTCAGCGGCTGTTATACTATCGCAATGAACAATGTATTTCTTCCCCTTTGGGAAAATCCTGAAATCCAGAGTTTGAATCGTCTGCCCATGCGAAGCCCCCTCCGGCCTTTTTGCTCTCCACAGGCGGCGCTGGCTGACGCCATCGCGGGGCCGGAGCGCCGAAACATGGACGACAACCCTTTTTATCTTGGTTTGGATGGAACATGGTCGTTCGCGCTGATTGATCATCCGCTGGAAGACGCATGCGCGGACAAGCAAACCGGGGACGTTCCCGAATGGACCAAACCGGAATATGATCTCAATGGCTGGGGCGCTATTCAGGTTCCCGGAACTTGGTCGCTTCAGGGCTATGACAAACCCCACTACACCAATGTGCAGATGCCCTTTAATCTTATTCCGCCTCGCGCGCCTGAGCGCAACCCCACCGGCTTATACCGGCGTACGTTCGCCTTGCCTGAATTGTGGAAGGGGCGCAGGGTTGTCCTTTGCGTCGGGTCTGCGGAAAGCTGCTGCCTCGTGTACGTCAACGGCGTTTTTGTTGGCGCGGGAAAAGACACCCGGCTGCCTCAGGAATACGACATCACCCCGTTCCTTGCGGAGCGGGACGCTTCGGGCGTTCCGGGGATCAATGTCCTCTGTCTCAAAGTCGTCCGGTATTCCGACGCGAGTTATATTGAAGATCAGGATCAATGGTGGCTTGGCGGCATTCACCGGAGCGTGTTTTTATATTCCACCGAAGCGTGTTATATCAAGGATATCAAAACCGCGCCGGGGAGGTTTGAAGAAGACGCGGATGGAATTCGGGGAATCCTGAAGGCGCGGGTCGCGCTTGGCGGAGAGGTTCCTCAAGGCGAATCCACCGGCAACGCCGCAATTGCCGTGACGGCGGAGAGTCCCTTCACCATCCGTTGCGGCCTCTATCCCTTTGTCATGCCTGAAAGCGGGGCGAATGCGGCGCATGATGCGGCGCGGATTGCGGCGCGGATTGCGGCGGCGCTCTTTGAGTCCGGGCCCATTGTTTCTGTGGAATCGCGCCTCGACTGCAATTACCGCCTCAATTCCAACGCCGCGGAAACCCTTCTCACCGCGCGCCATCCGGCGATCTGGTCGCATGAGGCGCCGAATCTGTATGTACTGGTGACGAGTCTTTTTCAGCAGGGGAGGCATATTGAAAGCGCCGCCTTTTGCACGGGTTTCAGAAATGTGGAGGTGAAAAAACGGGAGCTTCTCATCAACGGCAAGGCGGCGCTGATCAAGGGGGTGAACCGTCATGAGCATGATGAAAAAACCGGCAAGACCCTTTCGGTGGAATCCATGGTCAGGGACATCATGCTCCTGAAACAACATAACTTTAACGCGGTCAGGACAAGCCACTACCCCAATGACGAACGATGGTATGAACTCTGCGACCGCTACGGCGTCTACCTGACCGACGAGGCGAACATTGAGCACCACTGCTTTTACGATCAGCTTTGCGGGGACTCCGCGTGGTCTTACGCCTATATCAGCCGGGTGCAACGTATGGCCGAGCGGGATAAAAACCACTGTTCGGTGATCATCTGGTCATTGGGAAACGAATCGGGCGACGGTCCCAACCACCGGCTCGCCGGCGCGTGGATCCGCGCCTATGATCCCACCCGCCCGGTCCATTATGAAGGGACTGCGCGTCCCGAGAAAGGACAGGGGGATTACACTCTGGACAGCCTTGGCCGGGGCAGGGACATCACCGATATTATCTGCCCCATGTATCCTCCCATTGCGCTTATCGCCGATTTCGCAAAGTTCCGTGAGGATGATCGTCCGCTTATTATGTGCGAGTACAGTCACGCTATGGGAAACTCCAACGGCGGTCTGTCCGATTACTGGGAGGCTATCGAGACCCATCACGGGCTTCAGGGCGGATATATCTGGGACTGGATCGACCAGGGCTTTGAAGCCTCCGCGCCGCGCGACGCGGAAGACAGCGCCTCCACGCGGCAGCGGCGGAAGCGCTGGAAGTACGGCGGGGACTTTGGAGACGAGCCGACGGATTACGATTTTTGCCTCAACGGGCTTCTATTTCCCGACAGGACTCCCAAACCAGCCCTTGCGGAATGCAAACAACTCTTTTCCCCTGTCCGCGTCAAGCCGGTTTCCGGCAAGCCCTATGCCTTTACGGTGGAAAACCGGTTCGATTTTACCCTTCTGGACGCCGTTGAACTCCGGTGGGAACTCCGCGATGAAGAGGGAACGCTTGAGCGCGGAGGACGGTCTTGCTCCGCTCTGCCTCCCGGTGAATCAGAGGAAATAGCGCTTCCCGTTCCGGAACACATCAAGCCATGGGGGGATCGCGGGCTCCTCTATATCCACATTGATATATGCCTGAAAAACAAAAGCCTTTGGGCGGACGCGGGGTTTGTGATCGGACAGGGAGAGCGGATCATTCGGGAGAGGCTCCCCCTTTTGTCCGGTTTCCGGGTGTTCTCCGGCGGGGATAAGGAAGAGCGAGCGGAGCGGCTCAGTCTGCGGTTTGAACCGTCTCTATTTCGGGTTCCAACGGAGAATGACGGGCTGAAGACCTACCGCCATGTACGGGACGACCCGGCGGCGGCTTTTTACTATAAGGGGAAAGCCATGTATCCCTGGCTTGACATGGACCTGCTCCATCTTCAGTACGGGGAGGAGAAAACCGAGGCTGTCGTATGGGAAGGGCGGCCGGCGGAAAAATGGACGGCGCTTCTCTTTTCCGGTAAGAACGCCCTGAAAGCGCATCAAAAAAGATGCCTTGGCTCCTATACATGCGTGACGGCGCCTCCCGATGAAACGCATCCCCGTATGATGGATATTGTTTTTGATCTTGACCCCACTCTGCCCGAATTGCCCAGAGTGGGCGTCACCGCGCAAATTCCCGCCTTGTATGACGCCGTCGCGTGGCTTGGAGAAGGTCCCCATGAAGCGTATCCCGACCGGCGGGCGGGCGCCTTCCTGGGATGGTGGGAACAATCCGTCGCCGGGCTTGAGGTTCCCTACATTGTTCCCCAAGAGAACGGCTGCCGGATGGGCGCGCGGCTCATCCGCTTGTCGAGAAAAAGCGGCGCCGCCAGAGGCGCGGCCAATGGCGCGGACAGCGCGTCCCATCCCCTGCCGGTTACAATAGCGGCCGGCGAGCCGGTTATGATGAGCGTTTGCAGATATACGCGGGAGAACATGTTTGAAGCCTTGCATATCAGCGATCTACAGGATTTGTCAACTGGAGACGACGGGTATTTTTTCCTCAATATCGACTGCGCCCAGAGAGGCGCGGGAACCGCGTCTTGCGGTCCCGATGTTTTGGAACGGCACCGGGTCTATCCCGGCGTATTCACGATGAGATTGTACTTTTTTTAACAGGAGATTCATGATGCTGGACAGCCGTTTGTTATTGGAAGCGTTGCAATGCGGAAGCGGCGAGGGAGCGTCCGGGTCCGGACTGTTCTCGCGTGTATGCGGCGGTGTTGACGCGGAGACAATAGAAAGAAATCCCCGTCTTGAAGGTTTTTTGGCGTATCTGAAAAAAGAAAGCGGCCGGTTCCGGCATGAAGCGATTCCTCCTCTGCCGTACAGCTTGTTTGTTCTTTTCGACAGCCTTGGCGACCGGAAACAGTTTGAAGACCCCTATTTTGAACGGCGGAGCCGCCTCATGGTGTACGGGCTTTCGTCATGGCTGTGGAAAAAGCCGGAGGATATAGCCGGACTTGAGGATAGCATCTGGGCTATTTGCGATGAGTATTCGTGGTGCCTCCCCGCCCACATGGGAGGAAGGAGTCGTTCCCCCGCCGCAGGCGCCGCGTCCTCTCTGGGGATCGTCACCGACGCCCGGTTTGACAACGCGCTGACCATCGATCTCTTTGCCTGTGAGACCGGACTTGCCCTGGCCGAATGTTGCGCCGCTCTGGAGGGGGCGCTTGCCCCGCAGGTACTTGAACGGGCGAGGAACGAAGCGTACCGCAGGCTGATAAAAAGTTATCTTGAATACGGCGCGTTCCAGCATTGGGAACTCCTTAAAATGAACTGGTGTTCTGTTTGCGGCGGGGGGCTGGGCGCGACCGCCTGCTATTTGATACAAGACGACCGTATGCTTGGGGGCGTCCTCTACAAATTGCTTCCCACTCTGGACCGGTTCCTGAACAGCTTTACCAAGGACGGCGCCTGCGTGGAGGGGCTCTCCTACTGGAGCTACGGGGTGAGTTATTTTGTGATGTTCGCGGATATTCTTTTTCATCGCACAGGCGGCGCGATTGATCTGTTGAAAGACTCGCGCTTTGAAAAAATCGCCCGGTTTCAGCAGAAATGTTATCTCCCGGGCGGAGCGCCGGTTTATTTCTCCGACGCGGAAAATTCCGGTTTCCGCATGGGGCTCGCCGATTTTCTCAGCCGCCGCGTCCCCGGCGTGACGGCGCCTCCGCAGGACAGGGCGATGAGAATGGAAAGGGATAATAACGGTCACTTTAACCACGCGCTCAGGGATTTTTCCCAGTCCCTGCGGGATCTTATATGGACGGAAAGCCATGAGCCTCCTCCTTTCAAAGCGGAGCCGCTGGTTGTTCTTCCTGACGCCCAGTGGCTCATCGCCAGCACCGGAGAAACCGCGTTCGCCGCCAAGGGAGGTCATAATGACGAGCCTCACAACCATAATGATGTCGGCTCCTTTATCTATTACAAAAAGGGGAAGATGGCAATCTGCGATCTCGGATCGGGACAGTACACCAAAGACTATTTTAACGAAAGCCGCTACACCATTTTTTGCAACCAGTCTTTCAGCCACAGCGTACCCATTATAAACGGCGGAGGTCAGAAACCGGGCGGGGAATACGGGGCCAGGGACTGTAGTATAGGCCCCGGCGCGAAGATGGTTCTGGATATGGCCGGAGCGTACGGCGCGGACGGGCTTCTTTCGCTGAAACGGCGGTTTGTCTTTGATCCGGTTTCCGGCGGTCTAAGAATAGAAGACCGGTTTCTCTTTTCCCCCGCTCCGCTTCCGCTAATCGAGCGGTTTGTTTCACTCTTTCCCCCGCGGATCGAAGGACGCTTGGCGCGTATTGACGCCGGCGATTCCCAAACGGTTCTGAGTTGTTCTCTGGAGACGGCGCCGGTCATACATGAACAAAAACACCGCGGTCACGACGGAAATGAAATAGCGGTGTATCTCATTGATTTTGCTTTATCGCCGGAGACTGCTGAAGTGTCCATTATGTTTGAATTGCAATAGGAGTTGTTATGGGCGTCCGTAAAGAAAGAGAACCCTTGAAAAGAAGAGAATTGTTCATGTCCCCGCCGCATGCCGGAAAGGATTTTTGGAGGGAGGCCATGAATTGCTCCGTGAATAAAATCGAAAGCAATATCAGGGTCTTTAAAGATCTATATCCAGGGCCCGCAGGGGTGGGCAATAGGTATCCGCTAATAAAAAACACCGACTGGACCAGTTCTTTCTGGCCCGGGATGCTGTTTCTCGCGTGGGAACATACGGGGAATGACCTATACCGCAGAGCCGGGGAAGCCCGCGTCGCCGATTTTCGGGAGCGGCTTGACAGGCGGATCGAAACCGGCACCCATGACTTGGGCTTCCTCTACACCCTCTCCTGCGTAGCCCCGTGGCGGCTTTTTGGCAACGCCACAGCCAGGGAGACGGCGATTATGGCCGCGGACATGCTCCTTCTCCGCCGGCATGAAAAGGCGGGCGTCATTCAGGCGTGGGGCGATCTGAACGATCCCCGGCAGCGGGGGCGCGTCATTATTGACTGCGCGATGAATTTGCCCCTTCTCTATTGGGCCGGCGAGGAAACTGGGGAACCCCGCTACCGCGAGGTTGCGGTTAAGCACATCAATATCGCCAACGCCTTTCTTATTCGGGAGGATTGGTCCACTTTTCACACGTATTTTTTTGACGCCGACACCGGGTCGCCCATCCGGGGAAACACCGCCCAGGGCTATTCGGATGCTTCCTGCTGGGCTAGGGGGCAGGCCTGGGGCATCTACGGCAACGCCCTTTCGTACCGGTATCTCCGGGACCCCGCTCTGCTGGAGATTGCCAGAGGGCTTGCCCGGTACTTTCTCAATCGTCTCCCGGAAGACCTGGTCGCCTATTGGGATTTGATCTTTCTGCAAGTATCTGAAGAACGGGACAGCTCCGCCGCGGCCATCGCGGTCTGCGGGCTTCTCGAATTGAGCGATGGCTTGGATGCGAAAGACCCTGACAAAGAGGCTTTCAAAAATGCGGCGCAACACATCGCCGCTTCCCTGGCAGCTTCCTACACCACCCGCGAAAGCCTAGAGTCCACAGGATTGTTGCTCCACGGAGTCTACTCAAAACCTGACAAAAAGGGAGTTGATGAATGCGCCATTTTTGGAGATTATTTTTATATGGAATGCCTCACCCGCCTCTGCCGCGTATGGGAACCTTATTGGTAGGCGCACCTATTCCAAAAACCAACGCCCTGGCGCGTGTTCTGGAACCGCCTCAAAAGCCTCAAACATAAAGAGTTTTCATGAAAACGGAGAAATGGTCATACAGAGCGCTATCCGCCGTAGTCACAACAATGTTGCTTTTATGCGCCTTTCTTATGTTTTCATCGCGATACAGCGCCTCCCACGCTGAAATCCCGATAGCCATCAACGCCAACAAACAACTCAACCGGATTATTTTCCTGCGGAATTTTTATATATCCTTTGCGGTATATGCGGCCATGTTGTTCGGGTGCATCTTTTCTTCTCCTTCCATGCAGCGCATATACCTGCCTGCCGGAGCTATCGCGGCGATTCTCGCAGTGTATATATTAGACGATTTCTTTACCGTCACTCTGTTTATGTATCTTGCTCATATCATGATGGCGTCCCTCGTGTTTCCACCGCGGAGGAGTCGCGTTATAGCGATATGCTGCGTTTTGTTTTTTCTTGTGTTCTTGATTCATCCTCCCTTTATGGGCTTGTCATTGGGAGGAGCCGAATTTGTTCGCCCTTCTTTTTCAGAATTATTCACCTTAACCATTATTATGGCGCTTTCGTCGGCGATTATGATTATGTTGCGCCATTGCATTGACACGCATATATACGATCAGGAGACAATCGAGCATTTGAATTCTGTGGAAACCAGACTGATGCTTTTTAACCACCAGCTTCAGGAATTGGCCAAACAACGGGGCGAGGAAGCGGTAAGGCAGGAACGGCTGCGTTTTACCCGTGATCTTCACGACAGTTGCGGATACGCCTTCAGCAATATTATTTTGGCAAGCGACGCGGCGATAAGCCGCAATGAAATGGGAACGGCGCATTCCCAGGAAATATTTCACCAAATACGAAGCCTGGCTTCGCGGGGGCTTGACGACACCAGGGAAACCCTGCACCTTATCCGCAAAATACAGGAGCCTTATCACAAGAGCGTTGAGACTATATATCAACTGAAGAAGATATTTGAGGAAGTCACCGGCATAACGGTCGCCGTTGAACTGGGAAATATAAAGAGCGATTACGGGCCTGTCATAAACAAGGTCATTTCCAGAATTATACAGGAATCCTTTACCAACTCCATACGGCACGGAAGGGCAAGCCGCATTCTGATTCAATTTTGGGAATTTCCCGGTGAATTCGCCATGACCGTAACCGACAACGGCATCGGCGCCGAAAATATTATAAAGGGCATAGGTCTTGCAGGCATGGAGGAGCGGCTTGAATCGGTTGGGGGAACCCTCGCCGTATCGTCCCCTCAAGAAGGCGGGTTCCGTCTCAAGATAACCATACCGCTTGTGTATATAACCCGCGTCAAATGATTGCGGCTGTTCCAAAAATCGGCGCCTTGGCGCGCGATTTGGAACAGTCCCGATTTATAAGGAGCGCCGATATATGGAGTCAAAGATTAAAATACTGCTCGCCGATGATCAAACGCTGATCACCGAAAGTCTCAACACCTTCCTTTCCAATTACGCGGAGGACATGACGGTTGTCGGCGCCGCCGCAAATGGCAAGGAGGCGATTGCAATCGCCGAAAAAGAACGCCCCGACATCATCCTTATGGATGTGCTTATGCCGGAAATGGGAGGCATTGAGGCGGTTGGCTTCATAAAAAACAAATATCCTGAAATCAAAATAGTCATGCTTTCCACCTATGATGAAGATGAATATGTACGGGCGTCCATCTTGGCCGGGGCTTCGGGCTATCTTTTAAAAGCCATATCCCCAACGGAGCTTATCACCGTGATAAGGGCGTTGAAAAACAATGTGATACAAATATCTCCCGAAATCGCCCGAAAAATGGTGCGGCAGAAATACAGCGGCAAAGAAATCATAGACGCCGACGGCGGCGCTGACGCGCCGGGTATAAAAGAAGTGCTGCCCTGGCTGAAAACCTTGACCAGCCGGGAGCGGGAAATTTTTACGTATATCACAATCGGGTATGAAAATGAAGAAATCGCAAAAAAATTGAACCTCGCTCCACAAACGGTAAAAAACCATGTCAGCGCCATTTATTCAAAATTGGGGGTGAAGAACCGGTTTGAAATAATCAGGCTGGCGAACAAACGCTGACAGACGGGGCAGTTCCCAACGAGGCTTGTTCGGCTGTCAACCGGGTTGTCGAACAAATCCGGTATCTAAATACTACTAAAAAAATGAAAAAAAGTATTTTAGTAACTGTTCAATTCCCAAAAGCGCGTTTATAATAAGTTAAACTTATTTTCCAGGAGGAAAGAAATGAAAAGATTGTGTGTCTTGGCATTGTTTTTTGGGATTGCGGCTTCACTTTTTGCCACGGGCGGCAAAGAAGCGGTGGAAAGCGGCGATGGAAGCGGTCCTATCACCATCAAATGGGCGATATGGGATTATGATCTTACGGTCTATTACAAGCCCTTGATTGACGCGTATCAGGCGAAAAACCCCCAGGTGAAAATTGAGCCTGTGGACCTTGGCAGCGCCGATTATATGACTGTACTTGGCACCCAGCTTTCAGGGGGAGCGGATCTGGATGTTCTGTGTATCAAGGATATCCCCGGCTACGCGAATCTGGTGCGGCAGAATCGCTTGGAACCGCTGAACGGCTACATCAGGGCAGCCGGCGTCAACACCTCGCTGTACGGCGGCACCACTGAACAGATTGCGGTGAACGGCGAAGTCTACGCCCTGCCTTTCCGCAGTGATTTCTGGCTTATATTCTACAATAAAGACCTTTTTGACGCGGCCGGCGTTCTCTATCCCTCAAACGACTTAACCTTGGATGAATACGACGTGCTGGCGCGAAGGGTTACACAGGGAAGCGGCGCAAGCAAAACCTACGGCGCCCATTACCATACATGGCGGAGCGCAGTGCAACTTTTTGGAATTTTGGATGGGAAAAACACCATTGTAGACGGCACGTACGGTTTTCTCGCGCCTTATTATGAGCGGGTGCTGAGAGAACAGAATGATGGCATTGTCCAGAGCTACGCCGCCCTGAAAACATCCGGAACTCATTATTCCGGGGCTTTCTTCAACAACCAGATCGCCATGATGAACATGGGGACATGGTTTATCGCCACCCAGATCGAGAAGGTAAGAACCGGGGAATCCCTTTCCAAAAATTGGGGATTGGCCAAATATCCCCATCCTTCGGGAGTTCAGGCGGGAACCACCCTGGGAACCATCACCTCCATCGCGGTAAACCGGAATTCCAAAAACAAAGAGGCCGCGCTGGACTTTATGCGTTTTATTTCCGGCCCCGAAGGTGCCGCCATACTTGCCAAAACCGGAACCATTCCCGCGATCATGAATCAGGAAGTGGTGAATGCCATCGCCGCTATTCCTGGATTTCCCAGCGATTCGGGCAGCAAGGGAGCGTTGCAAGTGTATAAAACCTATCTTGAAATGCCTCTGCATGAAAAGAGCGCGGATATTGAGATCGTGTTGAATGAAATTCACGACGACATCATGACCGGAAACACAAGCGTCGCGCAGGGCATACAGGAAATGAATGACCGGGTGGGGAGAATTTTAGGGAAATAGATGGTTTCAAGATCTGTTGATTTGAAACTGTTTCAAAATGAATATGTCCACAGCAAGCCTGTTCCAAAACGCGACTCCACAATTCGGCGAACCTAAGATTAGGTTGGTTTTGGAGCAGGCGGTTCGTGGCAAAGGGGTGAATGATGACTAAAAACACAAAAGAGGCTTTGGTCGCCTACAGTTTTATCGCGCCGAATTTTCTTGGTTTTGCGGTGTTCACCCTGATACCACTGGTATTTGCCTTGGTTCTCTCTTTTCTGAAATGGGATGGGGCGAACCCCATTGAATTTTATGGATGGGAAAATTTTATTCGCCTCTTTAATGATCCCATTTTTTGGCGAGCGTTCTGGAATACGATCCTCTATACGGGCGGCGTTGTGCCGCTGACCGTGGCCTGTTCGCTTTTTCTCGCCATACTGCTTAACCAAAAATTGAAAGGACGGAATTTCTTTAGAACTATTTCCTTTTTTCCCTATGTGGCGTCCTTAGTGGCGGTTGCGGCGGTGTGGAATTTTATTTTCAGCCCCACGAGAGGCCCTGTCAACAATTTGCTGAACGCTCTTACGGGAATTCCCATCGAAAAACTTCCCGGCTGGGCGGCTGATAGAAACTGGGCGATCCCGACCGTCATTTTTTTCAGCGTATGGAAAAACATGGGGTATTATATGGTGATATATCTCGCGGGTCTTCAAGGGGTGAATCAGGAACTCTACGAAGCCGCGAGTCTGGACGGCGCCAATGGGCGGCAGCGGTTTTTCCATGTGACTCTTCCTCAACTTGCGCCAACCACTTTTTTTATTCTGATGATGTTGATTATCAGTTCCTTTAAAGTGTACGATATTTTTATCAACATCTTTGCCGGAGGGGACAATCAGCTGACCAATACCACCAGAGTTTTGGTGTACCAAATCTACAACACCGCTTTTCGTTCCCTTGAATATGGGTACGCCAGCGCTATTGCTATGGTTCTTTTTGTACTGGTTCTAGGCATCACCCTGATTCAGTTCAGGGGCGAGAAAAGATTAGGATATTGAGCTGGTTTCAAAACGCGAGCCGCGTTCGGCGAACTTGCGGTTGGGTTAGATTTTGAAACCGGCTTTGGAAAAAGCGGCCTAAAGCTCGTTTTTTCTTGAAATCTAAGGTTGCTGTTCCAAAATTGACGCCTAATGCGCGTTTTGGAACAGCATCTATTGAGGCGGCGATTTATGATACAGCGAAAAAAGAAAAACAAAGGCTTCGCCATACGTGTTTTTTTCATTTATGTTCTTCTTGCGATCATCGCCTTTAGTATGCTGATTCCCTTTGTATGGATGCTGTCATCGTCCTTAAAATTAAACAAGGACGTATTTATGTTTCCCATGAAATGGATACCCGAACATCCTCGGTGGCAAAACTACTCGGATATATGGACAAAAATTCCTCTGGGCGTATTTATCCTGAATACGGTGAAGCTGTCGGTGATTGTAACGTTTCTACAGCTTTTAAGCTCCAGTTTTGCGGCTTATGCGTTTGCGAAACTCCGTTTTCCTGCCCGCCGGGGGCTTTTTCTGGGATATATCGCCACCATCGCCGTTCCATGGCAGGCGTACATGGTTCCCCAATTTATTTTGATGCGGTCAATGGGACTAAACAACACCCATCTTGCCATTATTTGCCTACAGGCGTTTTCGGCCTTTGGGGTGTTTATGATGAAACAGTTTTACGAAAGTATTCCGGATGAACTGCGGGAAGCGGCGTGGATTGACGGTCTCTCCGAATACGGGATATGGCTCAAGATCATGCTTCCCCTGTCAAAGCCGGCGCTTTCAACTTTGACGATCATCACCTTTGTCAATACGTGGAACGATTTTCTTGGCCCCATGATCTACCTGACTCGGACCGAGCTCAAGACCATACAGATAGGCTTGCGGATGTTTATTTCCCAATATTCCAGTGAATACGGACTTATCATGGCGGCCAGCGTGGTGGCGCTTATTCCGGTTCTGGCTATTTTTCTTTCTTTGCAGCGTTATTTTGTTCAGGGAGTCGCTTCTACAGGGCTTAAAGGATAATTTTTTTAGGAGATGAGTATGGACGAAAAGACTGAAACTTATGCCGCCGACATTTATGTCGCTGACATCCACAACGCGGATTATGAGAGAGAATATCAAAAAATCTTGCTGGATCATACCTCTCTTATTAATATTTCCGGCAGGGAAACCGAAACCTTGAACGGCGAATGGCATTTTTGCGTCGACCCCTACGACACCTGCCGCCGGGCGCGCTGGTTTAGGGAAGTCCATCTCAACGACGCGGGCGTGGAACAACCGGTGGACTGGGACTTCGACTGGTGGGAGCGGGAGCCTGTTCCGGGAACGTGGAATGTCCAGAAGAAAGAGCTTTACTGGTATGAGAATTCGGCTCTGTATATGCGGACATTCCGGTATGTTCCCAAGCAAACGGGAGAACGGGCGTTTCTCTGTTTTGAAGGCGCGGCGTACGAGGCTTCGGTGTTCTTGAACGGCGTTTTTATTGGAACCCATGACGGCGGCTCCACACCTTTTACGGTTGACATCAGCGCTACGGTTCAGACAGATCAGGACAACCGCCTCATCGTGGTGGTGGACGCCCGCCGCAATCCGCTCAGGGTTCCCATGGACAACACGGATTGGTTCAATTATGGCGGATTGTACCGCGACGTGCATCTGATACGTGTCCCAAACGTGTATATTAAAGACTGGTTTGTGAGGCTTGTGCCGGATGGAACGTTTTCGACTATCCGCGCCGATGTCGCAATCTCAGGCGCGGACAAAGCGGACGGCGATGGAAAAGCCGTCCTTGCCATTCCCGAACTCGGCGTAGAGGAGGAAATAACCCTGCGGCAGGGCGCGGGATGCGGCGTCTTCACCGTAAACACGGGGGCGTTGTCGCTCTGGGAGCCTGAAAACCCAAAACTCTACGATGTCTCCATTCGGCTCCTTCCGGATGGCGGCGGAACGGGCGCTGATTTTGCGCAAGATCGGGTCGGTTTTCGTGAAATTAGAACGAGGGGACAGGATATTTTTCTTAACGGCAAAAAGATATTTCTGAAAGGGGTTTCCGTTCACGAGGATCATGTCCTTTTGGGAAAAACCACTACTCCCGATGTCATCAGGGAGACCATTCGGGACCTGAAAGAAATGAACGGCAACTATTTGCGCCTCGCCCACTATCCCCATGACCGGCGTTTCGCCCGGATTGCCGATGAGGAGGGGGTTCTCCTGTGGGAAGAAATTCCGGTCTATTGGGCTATAGCCTTTGGGAACAAAAACACCTACCGGGACGCGGAAAATCAACTCGCCGAACTCATCCTGCGGGATCGAAACCGGGCCAGCGTCATCATCTGGTCGGTGGGAAATGAAAACCCCGATACGGAAGCGCGGCTCAGGTTTATGTCGAGCCTGGCAAAAAAAGCAAGGGAACTGGATGAGACTAGGCTGATATCCGCGGCCTGCCTAATCAATCAGTCCAAGTTAAAAATTGAGGATCGGCTTTCAGAATTTCTTGATGTCATCGGTGTCAATGAATACTACGGTTGGTATGATCGGGATTTTGACAAGTTGTCCACCATTCTTTCCACGTCCAACCCAGACAAGCCGGTGGTTATTGCGGAATTCGGCGGCGGCGCCCGAAGCGGGTGGCGGGGCGGCGTCAACGCGCTCTTTTCCGAAGACTATCAAAAAGATCTGTATATAAAACAGGGGGAGACGTTTAAAAAATACCCTTTTATCGCGGGTTTAAGCCCATGGATACTCTACGACTTCCGTTGTCCTCGGCGCTTCAACCGGCATCAGGAAGGGTACAACCGGAAAGGGCTGATAGACGCGGATAGAAAAACGAAGAAGCTCGCCTTTTTTGTCATGCAGGCGTTTTATAAGGAAAGATAAGCGAGGAGCCGGCGATCCCCCTCGTGACGTAATGGCGCGTAGCCCCCGCCGGCTTGCTTATCCCACCACTTTTTCCACCAGTTCCGCGAGGAGCGGTATAAGTTGCTTTTTGCGGGACACCACCTCTTTCAGCGCATAGACGCTCTGTCCGGCAATGGGAAAGTTGATGTTGTTGGTAAAAGATTTCTTTCCGGCGACAAAAAGCAGCGAATCCAGCACGGTGACATCGGTTGACAAAAGGGCGGAAAAACGATGATCCTTCCCTGCCCGGACTTGCTCCAGAGCCGCGATGATTTCATTCCGCCGTTCCGTCAGCGCTCTGGGGTTGTCAGTCTCAATCTGGCTGACCGAAAAAGTCACGCCCGGCTCGGCGTATTCCTTCAGGTCCAGCTTAATCAACTCATCCGCAGGCAGGGAATTAACCTGATTCGCGGCGGCCTGCAT
>JAIRTS010000250.1 GCA_031254795.1 Treponema sp. | reverse complement strand
TGCGAGGGCGGCATAGTCAGCAACGCGCTGACATACGCTCCTATAGCCATGAAACCGGCGTGTCCAAGCGAAAAAAGGCCGGTAAACCCGTTTAACAGATTGAGCGAGAGCGCCAGTATGATATATATCCCGCCAAGATTAAATATACGCAGAGTGAAAGGCCCGAACGCATTGCCGGCTATCACGATGAACGCGCAGTAAACGGCGACCGCAACGACGGTCATTTTCTTGTATTTGTCCAGCTTTGCCATTGAATACCGGCTCCCCATTTTTCAATGAATGTTACTCTGTTTTTCAAATTAAAACAAGGCTCCGGCAGACGGCTTGCTCGCTTTTTACAATAAGCCTGCGGACGGAGTCCGGTTGCCATAGATAACGCAACGGCTTAAACGGACGTTCGCGGTAAGGCACGACTCACTGACGACTGGACTGGGCATATCCGGGGAGACCGATATTTGTCGCGGGTAGCGGAAAAGGAGCCGCCTTCTGAGGGAGCGGAGCACCGGGCAGACGCTGTGGCGGCGGAAGCGGGGTTTTCACCGGCTGTGGGAGGGTCAGACCCATTTCGGAAAAACCCGCCGAAATCCCCCGCCAACCCCTACCCTCCCCTCGCCTTACCGAAGGCATGGCGCGAAACCCGCTCCGGGTATGTCGCCGCGTGGCGGATGTTGAGCCTGCTCGCTGGCGAGCTCACGGTATGTCACCTCACGGTTCCCCGTCCTCGCCCCCCTCCCCCCATCTGATATCCGTGATGTCTCACGTAAAAATCTAACCGAAGTGGGTTGCGGAATCTCACAATACAATCTAACCATGGGATTCCCGGCGCGTAACAGTATCGGAAACACGACGCGCTAAACGGTCAAGCTACGCAAGAGACACGTTGAGTTTTTCCTGCAGAGCGATGACATCCAGGGACTGTTTTTGTTCGGCCAGCTGCCGCTTCAGCGCGGGCAGGACCTCGGCGTCTGGCAGTTCGAGGATTCGCTGGAAGGAGGTTTTGGGTTCGCGTTCGTAGACCCGGCGTTTTCTTTGCCCGACTTGGCGTTCGCCGACACACCTGAGGTTGGGGTAGAAAAAGTTGCAGTGGGGATTGAGGACCGTGCAGACGGCCTCCAGAGCAAAGTATAGAGCTTTTTCCGTGTTTTGTCCTCTTTTGCGGCGGTTTCCCGTAGAACGGTCGTTGACCGCCGGAAGCCGCTTTCAAAATTTACGGCGGGAAATACCGCAAGAGGATACATATTTATGAGGAAAAACAAGTTGTTTATTATGGGAACGCTGGCGTTCGGTTCGGTTTGGTTTTGCTCGGGTGCGAGGATGACTCCGGCAATCCGGGAAATACCGATCCTAAAAAAATCACCATAAACGGCATTGATGATGGTGTTTCGGAAAATATGAAGATTCAGTTGTTTTCATATATCAACGTAAGCGATCCATCAAAATCGAGAAAGGTCGCATAGGGGGAAGGGGCGATTTCCAGCAAGTCCGTAACGGCATCTCTAAGAATTCCGTATGAACACACCTAGTCGGGGAGCGGCGAGTATTATTTGTTATTAATGACAGGCGACAGCGATAGTAGAAAGATTTATATTTATACAAACGTTGCAGAACTTAATAGCTTATCAAAACTTCCCACAATCGCTATTTCGGAAACGACAACCACGGTTGATACTGGTAAGCTTAGAGAAGCAGATTAGTATGGATGGCTGATAGAAATTTCCAGTAAAAAAGCTTCCGGTTACCGCTTCAACACGCGGTTGCGGCTGCCGTCCCCTTCCAGAGGGCGGCTTTTTTATACACCTTCCATCATTGCGAGCCATGACGAGGAGGGCGCGTCGCCCTTGAATTTAACGGGAAATAGCTGTAATCTTGGCATAATTACAGGAGGTTCCATGCTTGAGCTGACAAAAAATTGTATAAAAACCAGACGGGCGGATTTTGAAAAAGCCGGAATACGTGTTCCCGCCTTCAACCTTGACGCACTGGCCGCCGCGACGGAGGCCGCGCCGCGCTGGGCGCATATCGGCACGGGCAACCTGTTCAAGGCGTACCATGCGGCGCTCGCGCAAACGCTGGCCGAAAACGGCGATGCGGACACGGGTGTCATAGCCGTTGTGCCCAACGATTTTGCCAGCATCGATTCGCTGTACCGCCCGCACGACAACCTGATACTGCAAGTCGTGATGAAGGCGGACGGTTCATTGCAAAAACAGGTCATAGGGAGCGTTGCGGACGTGATAGCCGCCGACACATCGGACGGGCGGGCTTGGGGCACTCTGAAAGCGGTCTTCGCCAACCCGTCCCTGCAAATGGTTACGCTCGCCATAACGGAGAAGGGCTACGACCTAAAAAGCATTGACGGCGGCATAAAACCGGAAATCGCAGTCGAACTGGACGCGGGGATCCTTCCGCCGTCCAGCGTCATGCTGAAGCTGTGCGCGTTGCTGCACGAGCGGTTCAGCCGGAACGCCGCCCCGCTTGCACTCGTCAGCACCGATAACTTTTCTCATAACGGCGACCGCCTCAAGGCGGCTGTGCTTCTGGCCGCCTCCGAATGGCGGAGGCGCGGTATTGTCTGGCAGGATTTTATCGATTACCTGAACGATGAAAATAAAATAACGTTCCCGCTCAGCATGATAGACAAGATCACGCCGTACCCGTCACAGCGGGTGGCGGACACGCTGGAAAAGGCGGGGCTTGCCGGAATGGAACTGAAGAAATCGCCGCGAGGCTCGGTAACAGCCGCATTCGTCAACACGGAAGAGGCGGAATACCTTGTCATCGAAGACCGCTTTCCAAACGGCAGGCCGCCGCTCGAAAAGGCCGGTGTCTACTTTACCGACCGCGAGACCGTTGACAAGGTCGAGCGCATGAAGGTATCGACCTG
>JAIRTS010000064.1 GCA_031254795.1 Treponema sp. | reverse complement strand
GGTGAAGCTCAAGCCGAAAAGGAAGGCGCTCGCTCACCGCAAAAGACTTGCTATTAAAAAAATCAGGTGGTTTCGCCGCTTTCTATCATGGCCCGGACTTGGTCGGTGAAATGCTTCGGGTCAAAAGGCTTGCTGATGAAATAATGCATGCCATGGCTTTCGCATGTTTCTTGGACGCCCTCAAGCACATCGGCGGTCATGGCGGCGATGGGAATCGTTTTGGACAGGCGGCGTATACGTTCGGCGGCTTCGGTGCCATTGATGCCGCCCGGCATGTGCAAATCCATCAGGACCGCGCAGATTTCGTCTTGATGTTCCTCAAACATGCGGACACCCTCGTTTCCGTTTTCCGCTTGAAAAACAACAAAACCTTCAGCCTCAAGCAGGGACTCGGCGATAGTTCTGTTGATCTCATTGTCGTCAACGACAAGAATGCGACTGGCGGTTTGGGGGGCGGCAGCCGGGGCGGTCTCATCCGCCGGCGCGACCGCCGGTTGTTTCCGGGCGCCGTCTTGCAACGCCGCGTACAACTCTTTGAACAATATTGAAAATATGACGGGCTTGCTAATGCCGATGATTCTCTCGTATTCGTGGAGACGCGCTTCCTCGCCTGCCATGGGAAGCAGCATAATGATGAGCGGCATCACAATGCGTTCATTTTTCCGTATATCATCAATAAAGTCAAACCCCTTGTTGGGCGGGGCGTCGTAATCCAGAATGAAAATCTCAAACGGCGTTCCCTTGTTCGACGCCTCTTCCAGCGCCGCAAAAGCCTCTGTCTCGGACGATATCCGCTCGTTTTTGACACCCCAAACCGTACAATTTTCACTTACAACAGGCTCGTCGCCGAACGCTTTCTCCCACACCAGTATCTTCACATTTTTCGCGGCGACTTCGGCGATTTCTTGCCGCATCCACTCTTCCTGTTCAATATGCTGGTCCAAAAGAATGTCTATGTTAAATCTGGAGCCTTTGCCTTTCACGCTCTGCACCCTGATGGAGCCATTCATCAACTCGACAAGGTTTTTTACAATGGAAAGCCCCAGCCCCGTGCCGCCAAACTGCCTGTTTATGCTGGCGTCTTCCTGAGAAAACGGCTCAAAAAGGTGTTCGAGTTGGTGTTCCGACATGCCGACGCCCGTGTCATGAATGATAAAAGACAGGTGGCATTGACCGGCGGCGAGGCTGTTCATTCTGACATAGAACGCGACCTCGCCCTCCTTGGTGAATTTAACCGCATTGTTGAGAATATTCAGCAGAACCTGTTCAATGCGTTTCGGATCGCCGTGAAAGAAAAAAGGAAGCGTAACATCGCGTATCAGCTTGAATCCGACGCGCTTTTCCCGCGCGCGGTAGGACACGATATTGACGGCGTTTTGCAGCACCTCGTCAAGGTTGAAAGACGTGCGCTCAAGCTCGACCTTGCCCGCCTCGATCTTTGAAAAATCCAGAATATCATTGATGATGCCCAAAATGGTTGACGCGGCTTGATCGATGTTCCGCAGATACATGGACTGAGTCGCCGTAATATCGGTCTTGGTGAGAAGGTACGTCATGCCGATGACCGCGTTCATGGGCGTACGTATCTCATGCGACATGCGGGCCAAAAAGTTCGATTTTATGCGATTCGCCGCTTCCGCGTCATGCTTGGCAAGCTCCATTCTCTTTTGAGTGGAGGCGCGTATTTCAATCTCCTGTCTCATGCGGAGTATCCAGTAAATTGAGATGGTGAAAATAAGAATGATAATAAACGCAACAATCGAAATAATTTCAAGCATTAATGTATAGTCAACCGACTCGGAGACCTGTATCCACGCATTGTTGATCGCGCGCTTCTCTTCCAGAGGGATATTGCCGAGGACTTTGTCAATAATGCTCATAAGCTCGCGGTATTCTCTCCGCGCCGCGAAATGCAGGCTTCCCCGCGAATTATCCTCTAATAATATGAATTTCAGGTTGGTGATCCCATTCTGGCTGATATAATAGCCGGCCGTGCTCAGGTTTCCCATAGCGGCAACCTCGTTGCCCGTTGAAACCGCAATCAAGGCTTCTTCAATCGAGGCGTATAGATGCAATTCGATTAAAGACAACGTGTTCAAATAATCGTGTTCCACGCTTTCAAACTGCACCGCGATGTTTTTTCCCCTTAGATCATCGAGATTTCTTATAGCGGTGTCACTCTCCCTGACTATAATTCCCCGCCTGAAGTTAAAATACGGTTTTGAAAGGAGGAAGAACATTTCGCTGTCATGGCCATTTTCCATGGCCGGAAGCAGGTCGACTTTCCCGTCCAGAGCTTTGTTGTACGAGTCATACCACGCAAATTCCTTTTGAATTTCAAACCGCAATCCGGTCTGCCGTTCAATCGCTTTAAGATAATCGGAAGCCACGCCCTGATACTGTCCCTTTTCATCAAAACCCTCAAAAGGCATGAAATAGGGGTTTGCGCCGACCGTTATCACCGGATGGTTTTTTATAAAGGCTTCCTCTCCGGGCGTGAAAGGAAGTTTGACAACAGTCGTACGCCCCTCCTGTCCTTGAAAAAGCGCCATGCAACCTATCGCAATAACAAACAACTTCCACTTGTGTTTTTTCATCATGTTTTTTTCGCAAATATTTCAGAGTATTTTCTTCTGGATTCCACCAGGGACTGAAGCTCTCTCAGCATAAGGAGATCTATCTGTTCGGCGATGGGGACAACATAGTCGACCGTTTCTTTGGTGTAGCGTTCCACAAATTCCGGTTTGTTCACAAATCCAAGAGAAATCATATTTGATATGCGGTCAGCGACTTTAAGGACTTTGGCGTTGTCGGAGCCTTCTCTGAATATGCGGGAAAGGAAGTTTGATTTTTGCTCGCCCGGCCCCCTTGTAACCTCCAACACAAGCCCGTACACTTCCGAGCTTTCATAGTCAATGGACATAAGCAGATTGTGGTTGAATTCGGGAATGTCTTCGAGAACATCATGTACGAGCGACGCTTTGAGCAACACGCTGTCAATATATCCGTAGTCAATCAGTATCGACATCGTGTCAAACTGATGGCGGAACATATTTCCGCCGCCTTCGCGCGTTTTGCCTATCAGCGCCGTCGCAAGCTGCATATATGGAGCAAGATGAATTCCTTTTAACCGGAGCATCTCTTCTGTATTCACTGTACCTCCATATCCCGAATGTAAGACGCTATTTTGTCCACCCGTTTAACAGATTCTTCCAATTTTTGCCTTTCTCCGGCAATAAGTTCAGGCGGCGCGTGTTGGAGAAAATTTCCGTTGGACAACTTGCTTTGTAATGATGCGATAAATCGCTTGTCTTTGTCAAGTTCTTTTGAGAATTTCCGTTTGAGAAAGTCGCGATCAACGGCGTCCGCGATGCGGACGAAGGCTTCAAACCCGGTTCCGGCGAGTCCAATCGCCTGCCTGGGGCGATCCCCGCCGGATTTGGCGCCCGCTTTAGCGTCCGCTTTGGCGACCGCTTCAGAGGACTCTGAAACGGCCTCTATCGCAAGCTCCCCGATATTCGCAAGCGACTTTACAAGACCCTCGTTCTCAGAAAGGGTCTTTTCAAACCCGCCCCGCTCCGCCACCTTGATCAGAACCGCCACCTTTTTCTCAGGCGGCACGGCGCATTCGCTGCGCAGGGTGCGGATGGAACGGATTATATCTTGTAGAAAGGCGAACCGCGCCTCTGTTTCCGGCGCGTTTCTTTTTTCGTCATATTCGGGATAGGCGGCGGTTATGAGAAATCCGCTGGTGTTCGGCAAAAATCCGTAGATTTCTTCGGTGACAAAGGGAAGGAACGGATGCAAAAGCCGAAGCGATTCCGCAAGCGCGTCCAGAAGCACGGTCGCGGCGCGATCTTTTTCCCCGTCCGCAATGGCGCCAGGCGCGCCGTGAAGCGAAAGCTTTGTCGCTTCCACGTACCAGTCGCAGAAATCATTCCAAAAATACTCGTACGCCGCGCCCGCCGCGTCGTTGTACCGGTAGGACAGAAACGCCTCGGACACGGTCTTCGCCGTGTTGTTGAGGCGGGAATATATCCATGTGTCAATGGGAAGCAATGCGGGATTTTCCACGAGGTTTCTGTCCTCAAGGTTCATCAGAATATAGCGGCTGGCGTTCCACACCTTATTGGCGAATTTTGAGCCTAGTCTGAACGTTTCCCTGTCAAGCGGGAGATCATGCCCCTGGGCGCAGAGGAACGCGAGCGTGAATTTCACCGCGTCCGCGCCGAATTCGTCAACGAGCTCCACCGGATCAAGCCCGTTGCCCATAGACTTGCTCATCTTGCGCCCCTGCTTGTCGCGCACAAGCCCGTGGATAAAGATGTCGCGGAACGGCGCCTTGCCGGTAAACTCAAGCCCAGCCATGATCATGCGGGAGACCCAGAAAAAAATGATGTCGTACGCCGTCACAAGCGCCGAGGTGGGGTAGAAGCGGCGAAAATCTTCCGTGTCGCACGCGGCGTTTTCCCAGCCAAGCGTACTAAACGGCCACAACCAGCTTGAAAACCACGTGTCAAGCACATCCGGGTCCTGTTTTATCTCGCCGCCGCAATGGGGACACACGCTGATGTCTTCGCGGGAGACAATGGTTTCGCCGCAAGTTTGACAGTACCACGCGGGTATGCGATGCCCCCACCAGAGTTGGCGGCTTATACACCAGTCTTTGATGTTGAGAAGCCAGTGTTTGTAGGTGTTCTCCCATTTTTTGGGGTGGAACACCAGTTCCCCCCGTTCCCACGCGGCGAGCGCCTTGTCCGCCAACGGTTTCATGCGCACAAACCACTGCTCGGAAAGAAACGGCTCGATCACGGTGTGGCACCGGTAACAGTGTCCCACCGCGTGGGTGACGGCTTCCTCTTTTATAAAGAATCCCTGGTCTTTGAGATCGCGCAACACCGCCTCGCGGGCTTCTTTCACGGTCAAGCCTCGGTATTTTTCCGGGACTTCGGCGTTAAGCCTGCCATCGGGCGTGAGGATATTGATCACCGGCAAGCCGTGGCGTTTGCCCACTTCCCAGTCATTAGGATCGTGGGCCGGCGTGATCTTCACCACGCCGGTGCCAAAGGCGCGGTCAACGTACTCATCGGCGACCACAGGAATGGCGCGTCCCGCAAGCGGAAGGCTCACGGTTTTGCCCACAAGCGCCGCGTAGCGCCCGTCTTCCGGGTGAACGGCGACCGCCGTGTCGCCCAGCAGAGTCTCCGGGCGGGTGGTGGCAAGCTCAAGAAAGCCGGACCCGTCTGTGTATGGATAGCGGAGATGGTACATGGCGCCGGAAGTGTCCTCGTGTTCCACCTCGTCATCGGCGAGCGCGGTGCCGCAACCCACGCACCAGTTCACCAGATAATTGCCCTTGTAAAGGAGATCGCGCTCGTAAAGCGCGACAAAAACCTCGCGCACCGCGCGGGAAAGCCCTTCGTCCATGGTGAAGCGCTCCCGCGACCAGTCTACGCTGTCGCCTATACGCGCCATTTGCCTGGAAATAACCGCGTGATGCTCGGCTTTCACCTTCCACGACTCCTCGACAAACGCCTCGCGCCCAATGTCGCGGCGGCTTTTCCCCTGTTTTTTAAGCCGCTTCTCAACCACATTCTGAGTCGCAATGCCCGCGTGATCGGTTCCCGGCAGCCACAGCGCGGGTTCGCCTTTCATGCGGTGAAACCGTATCATAATATCCTGAAGCGTATGATCAAGCCCGTGACCCATGTGCAGAACGCCCGTTACATTGGGCGGAGGAATGACCATCACATAAGGCTTTTTGTCTTTCTCTCCGCGAGGCTGAAAGCAACCCGCTTCTTTCCATTGCCCGTAGATGCGTTCCTCAAAATTTTTCGGATTATACGCTTTTTCCAGTTCTATCTTTTTCATGGCCTTCATCACTATGGGACTACGCTCCTTTCACCTTCATCGTCTGCTTTCACATGGCCGCGTCGATCCGCGTTTGGCGCGCGCAAAGCCTGTGTCAAACGCCGCGCGCCAAAAAGAGCCTTTCTAAGGCTTTCCACTCCGCCGCGCGCATGGCGGCGACTCTCCAAATCGGAGAAATTATAGCACACTTTGCAAATCTCGTCTAGTTTTCCCCGCCGTTGGCTTCAGGAGGCGCCAGCAATGACTCGGAGAACTTCCCGTTTGAGCGTCAAATTCCTTGACGCGCTTTTCTCCTTTCTCAAAAGGAAAACCATCTTCGCGGGCTTTGCGTATAACGGCGGCGCCGTCACCGGATG
>JAIRTS010000030.1 GCA_031254795.1 Treponema sp. | reverse complement strand
GCGCCTTCAATCTCCAGCGCGAACACTTTGCTCTTCCGCCGCTGGTCGTACGTCTTTCTCTTGCGGGCCGGAAGGCTTTCCACAGGCGCCTCTTTGAAGCCAAGCGTCTCAAACCAGTCCTGCGTGGTTGTCGTAAGGACAAAAACACGCTCAAACCCTTTTTTTACGGCCGTCTCAATGAGGTACCTCACTATGCGGCGCCCCAGCCCCATTGCGGCGAACAGCGGATCCGTCGCCACCGCGGCGAGCTCGGCCTGGTTCCCGCCCCAGTCATGGAGAGCGGCGCACGCCCGAATGGATCCGTCGACTTCCATCACAACATAATCCTCTTTCTTCTCCTGCACCGCTTCCGGCGCGCGCCTGATAAGAACGCCCTTTTGCATGAGCGGCTCCATGAGGCGCAATATGTCGGGAATGTCCGAGTTGCGGAGCGCCCTCATCGCCTCGTATTCATCGGTGTAGATCATGGCGCCGGATCCCATATTGGAAAAAAGCTCTTTTAATATGGCGCCTTCTTCGGCGCCGTCAACGATGTGCGCCCGCTCGACGCCGGCTTTTGTCGCCTTGATTCCCAATTCAAGCGATTTCAGGCTTTCATCCGGCAGCCTGCCTTTGTTCGCCGCGAGAAGGTCGCCGGCTTCCTGCGCGTTGAGTTTGACGACGCGCCCGTTTTCGTCAATGTCAACGCCTTTTGGAACATCATACGCGCCGGCGTTAAGGCTGGCGCCTTTTGAGACGATGAATAGTTTTATCGCGCCAAGCGCGGACGCCGCCGCCAGAGCGATCTCGTCGCTCGCGATATTGTAGGGTTTTCCAACCGGGCTCCAGCCAATGCATGGAAGAATGGGCGCCATGCCCTGTCTCAGCGCCCGTTCAAGCGAATCAAGAAGCACCTTGTCGACGACGCCCGTATGCTGCATGTCAACGCCGTTGATCACCCCCATCCCCCGCGCGCGGAAGAAGTTGCCGATGATCGCGTCGACCCTGCTCGCGGACAGCGTCATAAAACGCGCCGCCACATGAAAAGCCGCCATTTCCACAAAGGGAAGCTCCTCCGGCGTCGTGATCCTGACGTTTTCGTAATACGCTGAGGCGATGCCGCGCTTTTTAAGCGCCGAGTCGATCCATTCCTTGGCGCCCGGCACGATCACCATGCGAAAGCCGGATTTCGCGAGCAGGGCCAAATCTTTTATCATCGAAGGAAAATGGGGATCGTCTATGATGGAGCAGTCGATCTTAAAGACCATAGTGGAACCGTCAAAGCGGCTCTGATAGTGAAACGCTTCCCGTATGAGTTCCACCCGCGATGTATTTGTGTCGTCCATTTGCGATACAGTACTTCTAAAAGAGAAGTTTTGCAAGAGGGGCGGAGCCCCGGTTGCGGCGTCCGGCAGCCGGCCTGGCCGCGCTCAGAGCGCAAGCGTATTGAACGCCGCCGCGAGACTCCGTATACTGTGCTATATGGTTATAAAAAACAACTTTTTCATAGACGCCTGCGGACGCGCGCTCATACTGAGAGGTTGCAACGTGTCGGGCTCTTCCAAAACGCCCGTTTCGGAAACCTGTCCGACGCCGCTTGAAAACCCCGAGGGCGTCTCTTTCGCGGGGCGTCCCTTTCCCCTTGAAGAAGCCGAAGCCCACTTTGAGCGGCTTCGCGCTTTCGGCTTTACTGTTGTCAGACTGATTATCACCTGGGAGGCTGTCGAACACGCGGGGCCCGGCGTGTACGACGAGGCGTATCTCGCGTATCTGCGGAAGCTGCTCCTCGCGGCGGAAAAATACAATATCGCGGTGTATATGGATCCCCATCAGGATGTGTGGAGCAGGTGGACGGGCGGAGACGGCGCTCCGGCGTGGACGCTGGAAAAGCTCGGCATGGACATAAAAAAGCTCGGGGCAGCCGGAGCGGCGCTCACCGAGCAGGACTGCCTCGAAAGGGGCGAGCCGTTCCCCCGCATGATATGGCCGACAAACTACAGCCGGTACGCCGCGGCGACCATGTTCACCTTGTTTTTCGCGGGCGCCGTTTACGCGCCTCATTGCCTGATAGATGGCGAAAACGCGCAGGACTATTTGCAGGAGCGGTACATCGCCGCGATGCGGCATTGCCGGCGCAGGCTGAAAACGTGCGAGGCTGTCATCGGCTGGGGCGCCATGAACGAGCCTCACCAGGGATTTATCGGATACAACGACCTCGCGGGGCTTGAAAACTACAGCGTCGCGCTGGGCCCTATGCCGAGTCCGTTTAAAGCCATGTCCGCCGCTTCCGGGCATAGGGTGGAATTTCCCGTATACACCACCGATGTTTTCGGCGAACGAATCGCCGGCGGGCGGGTCTATGGCGGCGCGTCGATTTTCAAGGACGGCTTCGTCTGCCCGTGGAAGCGGGAGGGCGTGTGGACGGACGAGTCCGGCGAGCCGAAGCTGCTCAAAAGAGACCATTTCGCGCTTTACAACAACAGGAAGGCCGTGTTCACCGATGATTTTTTAAAGCCTTTCATCAATAAATTCGCGGCGCGTATGCGGGAATCGCGAGAGGCGCGGGAAAATGTCTTTATATTTGTTGAGGGGCTTCCCACCGGAGCGCATCCCTCATGGACAAAAGAAGACGCGCCGAATGTGGTGAACGCCTTCCATTGGTACGACGGCCCCACGTTGTTCACCAAGCGTTTCCGCTCATGGGTGACGGTGGATGTCGCCACGCGCAAACTCATCTTCGGAAAAAAGAATGTCGCCGCGCATTTCGCGGCTTGCCTCGCCGAAAGCGTGGAGTGGACGCGGGAACACATGGGCGGCATCCCCTGCCTGCTCGGCGAATTCGGGCTTCCCTTTGATATGAACAATCGAAAGGCGTTTAGAACGCATGATTACCGGCTTCACGAACAGGCGCTTTCCATGTACTATGACGCGATTGACAGCAATCTGCTTAGCGCGACTATCTGGAACTACACGCCGGATAATGGCAATCTCCACGGCGACGGGTGGAACGGCGAGGATCTGTCCATTTTCGCGGAGGGGCGCGAGCGTGGCGTTCGGGGCTGGCTTCGCCCCTACCCCATGGCGACCGCAGGAATCCCGCTCCACATTCGGTGGGACAGGAAGCGGAGGGTTTTCACCTACCGGTTCAAGGCGGATCCGTCCATACCGGAGCCGACCGAACTGTTTGTCCCGGCTCTGTGGTTTGGCGAAAAGCCGGTTGTCGCGGTGAATGAGCCGCTTGCATACGATTATTTTCCCGAAAACGCCCGGCTTTTCGTGTATAACAACGGCTTTTCCGGCGAGGCGGAAGTCACGGCGACCGGGTAGCGCAACGCCGCGCGGCCTGGCGAAGCGGGCTGGCATACCTGGCGCCAGTAATTATAAACAGCGGTCTGAGGTAAATTACAAACAGGCGCGGTGTCACGCGACACACGTTTTATGTTTGCCCAATCTTTCTCTATGGCCTGTTCGCGCCTATGATATGCTTGGCCTGTGAAAATAACCCGGAAGCGACGCGATTATCCGCCTGTTTCCGAAACAGCGGGGAAACGCGAGCGAGGCGCAAGGGGCGCATAACCGGCATGTGATAGCGGCGACATCAAAGGGAGGCGTCTCCGGAGGCGGCGCTGGCGTTGCGCCGGCGGCGGATTGAGCCGGCGTTCAAGCGGTTAAAGACATTGTTCAGGCGTTATGAAACACCGGCGGCGCTTTGAGCGGAGCGCCCGGGCGTGGTTTTACGGGAAGCTGTTGCTGGCGGCCTTGCGCGAGGCCCGGGTTAACCGGCCGGGGGCGATTTTCCCCCTCTGGGGGAAGGGTGTGGTGACACGAGGCGGTCGTTATGGAATGAACAACGGCTTACGCCCGGTCACGGCAAAGCGTATGCTTCCGCAGGCCATCCCGGTTGCGAAAATGTTTGAAAACCTGCGTCGCCTGGCGGAACTCCGCGCCAATTCCAGAAGGAGACGGCTCCCGGCGCTTTGCCGGCTTCTCGTCCCTAACTAAACGTATATGAGATATAACCCCCTCCCCCCGTTGCGAATGAATCGCCGCGCCGCAGAGTCGCAGACAAGTTTGCGGCGGAGTATCCACGCCGGCTTATGGACGTGGTTCGTTCCGCAAGAAAATTTATCGTCTGTGAGGCGAAGCGGATCGCCGGCCGCGCGACGCGGCAGGGCCGCCTGATTTGGAGAAGAGAGACTGCGCCGGCCGTGGCGCGACAGGGAGAGAAATTCGAGCTATTTTTATGACGAGTATAGCGTATAAAATGGCGTGGAGGCAAAAAATTTTGCCCCGGAGCATGATTTTTGTTGCGGAGTTGGAAAAGATAGTTTATAATTGAGCCGTTGACGGTCCAGACAAGGCTGGAATCGGCGTCACAAAAACAAATTTTTGGAGGTTTTAGGATGAAAGTTGGAACTGTTGTCGAAATTAAAAAACACGAGTACCGGGTTGGGTTGACCCCCAAGGGGGCGGAGGCCTTTGTGAAGCGCGGCCATGAGGTTCTGGTTCAGAAAGGCGCGGGGGAAGGCTCGGCTTACCCCGATGAGCTGTACAAGGCCGCGGGGGCAAAACTTGTGGGCCGCGCCGAGGATGTGTTCGCGGAAAGCGATATGATCATTAAGGTTAAGGAGCCTCTGGAAGCGGAGTACAAGCTCATTCGGGAAAACCAGATACTGTACACTTACCTGCACCTGGCGCCGGATCGCCCCCTGACGGAGGCTCTGCTGAAAAGCAAATGCATCGGCATAGCCTTTGAAACCATTACGGATCGCAAGGGCGGCTTGCCCTGCCTTAAACCCATGAGCCAGATCGCGGGGCGCCTTTCCATTCAGGAAGGGGCGAAGTACCTGGAAAAACCCTTCGGGGGCCGGGGCGTCCTGCTCTCAGGCGTGCCAGGGGTTCCCCATGCCGAGGTGGTGATCCTGGGCGCCGGGACGGTGGGCGCCAACGCGGCGAAAATCGCCGTGGGATTCGGCGCCCATGTGACCGTGCTGGACATAGACCTGGACAAGCTGGAGT
>JAIRTS010000072.1 GCA_031254795.1 Treponema sp. | reverse complement strand
CCCACAAGCCCCAGCTTTTCCCTGATGACGGCGGAGCTAATGCGCCCGTCTGAAAAGGAAACCACCTGATCGAAGAGGGTGTAGGCGTCGCGGAGGCTGCCGGTCGACTCGCGGGCGATCCAGAACAGGGCTTCGTCTTCGGACTCTATCCGCATCTCTTCGCATGTTTTTTTGAGGATTCCGGCGATGGTTTCTATGGGAATGAGACGGAACGCAAACTGCTGGCACCGGCTTTTAATAGTGGCCGGCACCTTGTGAAGCTCCGTTGTGGCGAAAATAAAGACGACATAGGGCGGCGGCTCTTCAATGGTTTTGAGGAGGGCGTTGAACGCGCTGTTTGAAAGCATGTGAACTTCGTCAATAATATATATTTTGTAACGGCTTGAATTGGGCGGGAAAAGAACTTCTTCTATAATTTGCCTCGCGTCATTGACGCCGGTGTTGGACGCGCCGTCTATTTCGATGACATCAAGGCTTCTGCCTTCCGCTATTTCCCTGCAACTGACGCACTCGCCGCAGGGCGCAACGGGTCCCTTCACGCAGTTAAGGGAACGGGCGAGAATGCGCGCGCTGCTGGTTTTGCCGCACCCGCGAGGGCCGGTAAAAAGGTAGGCGTGGGCAATTCTTCCTGTTTCCAGCGAGCTTTTCAGAGTGGCGGCGACGAATTCCTGACCCGCCAGTTCGTCAAACGTTTTCGGCCTTTTCCGTGTGGCGGTTACCTCATAAGCCATGATCACAGTATAGCAAAAAAAAGCCCTGCAATCAAGATGGACACGGCGCTGCAAGCCTCCGCTGACCGTTGCTTCCTTCCGAACCTGGCGGGGTTGGGCGGCGCTTGCCCGCATGTTTCCTGATTGCAGGGTTTTTACATCATAGCTAAAACGCGATGAAATGTCAAGCGGCAATCCGCCGGCAGTCCGCCGGCAATCCACGCCGCCGCTTTGCGCCGGGTACGCGAACGGTTTTTTCCGGTTATATGACATGCGCCTGCGCCATTATCCAAAATAATCCATCCCGTCTATACAAACCTCCATAATTTTGCTATATTTTTGCTCATGAATACATCTATTTCACGCTCTCAGGCATGGGAGCTTCTGTGCAAATACAACAAAGACCCGTTCCATTTGCAACACGCGCTTACGGTGGAAGGAGTGATGAAATGGTACGCGAATGACCTCGGTTTCGCCGAAGACGCCGAATACTGGGGCATAGCGGGTCTCCTTCACGATATAGACTTTGAACAGCACCCGAATGAGCATTGTCTCAAAGCGCCGAAACTGCTCCGCGAAGGCGGCGTTGGCGAAGATCTCATTCATGCGGTTGTCAGCCACTGCTATGGGCTTACCGTTGATGTGGCTCCTGTTCATCAAATGGAAAAAGTTCTTTTTGCGGCTGACGAACTTACCGGTCTCATCTGGGCGGTCGCCATCATCCGCCCTTCAAAAAGCGTACAGGACATGGAGGTGAAGTCCGTCAAAAAGAAATACAAGGCGGCGAATTTCGCGGCTGGCTGTTCGCGTGAAGTTATTGAGCGGGGAGTCGCGTTGCTCGGTTGGGAAATTGACACGCTGATCGAAAAAACCATTCTCGCCATGCGTTCCTGCGAGGCGGATGTCAACGCCTTTATGAAAAGCGTCGCCCAACGGCTGAACAGATAAACGGAAGGCGGCGTTCATGCTGGAAGCGTTGAGAAAAAAAGCGGTTGTCGCCATGTCTGGCGGAGTTGACAGTTCCGTCGCCGCCGCGCTTATGAAAGAGCGAGGCTTTGATTGCATCGGCGTCACCATGAAATTATTCGTGGCGGAAGACATCGGCGAAAGCGAGGCGGGTACTTGCTGTTCTGGAACAGCAGATTACGCTTTCCGCAAAGCCTCCAGTTATCGTGGCTGTTGTTCCTTGAGTGATGTGGAAGACGCCCGCGCTGTGGCGTTTCGTATGGATATGCCGCACTATGTCCTCAATTTTTCTGATGAATTCAAAACCTTTGTCATCGACAATTTTATAGAAACGTACCGAAAAGGCGCCACGCCAAACCCGTGCATTGAATGCAACCGGCGTCTCAAGTTTGAAAAACTCCTCCTCCGCGCCCGGCGACTCGATTTTGACTACATCGTAACAGGCCATTACGCGCAAATAGAGCAATCAGGCGACAGATTTTTGCTGAAAAAAGCGGCGGATATCCAAAAAGATCAGAGTTACGTGCTGTACGCCATGACACAGGAGCAGCTCAGACGCACGATTTTTCCTTTGGGCGGGCTTGCAAAGACGGAAGTGCGGGAGATTGCCCGCGCCTTCGGCTTCATCAACGCGGCAAAGCGGGACAGTCAGGACATCTGCTTTGTGCCGAATGGCGATTACGCCGGATTTATCGAGAGTTATACCGGTGTTTCTTCGCCAAAAGGCAATGTCATTGACAAAGACGGCGCCATCCTCGGCGTACACCGGGGCATTGTCCGCTACACAATCGGGCAGCGCCGGGGACTGGGGCTTGCCTTTAACAGCCCCCGGTATATCATCGCAAAATCCGCTGAAAACAACACCATCACGTTGGGAGAGGAAAAAGACCTCTACGTTAAAACGCTTGTCGCGGACAACGTGAACCTCATCGCAAGCGACGTTCTCGACCGTCCGTTGCGCGGAACGGTGAAAACCCGCTACCTCCAGAAAGAGCGGCGTGGAACGGTTGAACAGATAGGCCAGGATGCCGTGCGTATCGTGTTTGACGAGCCGCAAGGGGCGATCACGCCGGGGCAGGCTGCGGTTTTCTATGACGGAGACCTTGTGGTAGGCGGCGGCACGATCAGGTAGCGCGAATTTCGCGACACGAATGTCGCGGCGCGAAATCCCGATCCAGCCTGCCTTCTATTGCGTCTTGTTCGTAAAAACGGTATTATATGCGTATGAAAACGATCCCTCATTATTACGATTATAACAGCGCCGAGCCTTTCAAGGCCGCAATCCTCGAAATCCGCCCTCTTGCCGCCGGGACTTCCGCGGTAATATTGGACGCCACTATTTTCTATCCCGAAGGAGGAGGCCAGCCCGCTGACCGGGGTGCCATCAACGGCGTTCCCCTGCTCAATGTCATTGAAAAAGATCACGAGATTCTCCACATAATCTCACGTGAAAACGCCGCGAAGCTTGCCGCAGGAACCGTTGAACTGGCGCTTGACGCGGAACGGCGCCGGGATCATTCAGTTCATCATACCGGGCAACACCTGCTTTCGGGAACGATTCTCCGCATGACCGGTGCGTATACGCTTTCCATGCATATAGGAGAGGAGACATGCACTATTGATGTTGACATCAAAGAACTGCTGACTGAAACCCTTGTCGCGGTGGAGGAGGAGGCGCAAACCGCCATTGAAGAGGAGCGCCCGGTAATAACCCACCTCTGCCCGCCCGAAAACGTCCTTGATTTTCCTTTACGCAAGCAGATTCCCCAAGTTGACGAGGTTATTCGCGTGGTGGAGATACAAGGCTGCGACTTTTCGCCATGTTGCGGCACGCATCTGCGGTCAACCGGGCAAATCGGCGCGTTGCGCGTTCTTGGCGCTGAGAAATACAAGGGCATGACCAGGGTGTACTTCATAGCCGGACGCCGCGTACTGCGCGACAGCCGCCTGCTTAGGCGGAACGCGGAGATTGTTTCCCGCGCTCTCAAAACGCCGGTGGCGGAAATCGGCGCGAGCATACTCGCCCTGCTTGAGAAAGCAAACGAGCGTGAGCAAAAATTGAAATTCTTTCAGGAGGAAGACGCTGCGCGTAAGGCGAAAGCGCTTGTAGCGGCTTTTGCCAACACGGACGCTTCCTCCGGCGTGGAAGATGCCGGGAAACCGCGTGTCATCACGGCGAGCTTCATGGACGCCGATATGGAAGAAACGCTTCGTATAGGCAAGTCCGCGCAAAGCCTCATCCCCGCTGTTCTGGTTCTCGCGTCGGAAGCGGAGGTGAAATTTGCGGCGTTCTCTTCGGTGAAAGGTCTTGATATACGCGGCTTGTTAAAAAACGAGCTTGAGGCCAATCACGGCAAAGGAGGCGGCGGACCGTCGTTCTTTCAGGGCATGTTTGAAAACCTGAAAGATCTGCATGCGTTTATGGCGGCGATTCGCTGAGGAATCTCCGCGTCCGCCCCAGAAATGCCTCATTCAGAAAAAGCAACTTTACGCCGCCGGTTACGCCTCGCGCGTCTTTCCGTTTTCGCTAACATCAGGGCTGTATGCGTTCCGGGCCTTACGGCCATACAGGGTTCCATTCGCCTAGGTCGGCGCGGCAACAACGTTGTCGGCACCTCCCACAGTTTGTCGGCCCTGCGGTTGCTACGCCAAAGCGGATTAGGGGCGCCAAACCGTCGTAAACGGCCGGAACGATGGCGACGGAGTTCGCCGCTACCGGAAAGCTGGGAAATTTGAAAAGTCGCGGATTCTGGACGAGCATCTCCTCACCTTCTCCAGGAGTAAAAGCCGGAAAACCGGCGTTGTCAGCCCTGCTATGACGAGGCGGAACTCGGATGCTCGAATTGCTCAGGGAAGAACAGGGCGGGGATAAGCGCGAAGTTTCATGCGGTAATAAGGAGTGGCGACGGAATTCGCCGGTGGGAAGCTGATTGAGAGGCTTTTGACCGGTGGAGAGGCGCACGACATGGTGGTTGCGGCGGAACTGACTGAAGATATAGTCGAGCGCACGATGATTGCGGACAGTGGATATGACAGCGACGGGTTTCAGAGGAAACTGGCAAATAGTGTCAAACCGCTATTTGCCGCGGTGCTTTTAAGAAACATCGCGGTTTCACCTGTCTTTAATCGCTCTAATGAGCGTATGCGCTGGTGGCGCGAGTCGCTAGCGGCGCTTACACCGCGTTGAATCCGGACTGGATCGCCTCCACATTCATAGCTACAAATTTGTGTTTGTCAGGCGGGAAAAAATTCCTCAACACAACTTCGATATCGGTGAGGCGCAAAGCGGATGTCAGTTTCGCCATGGCGCCCAGTGCCACCATGTTTGCGGCTTTGCCGCCTGAGCCGCCGCCGGTTGCGAGCTTTTCCGCAATGCCGGTCGCCTCCACCGTCGCCACCGTGATGTCCCTCCGCGCGGGTCTTTCCTTCACCAGCGAGGAGTTGATGAGCATAAGGCCGCCCTGTTTCAAGGCTTTTTCGCATAGGGGGAGCGAGGCGCTGTTCATCACCAGCGCTGAATCCGGCGTGGTGACGAGCGGGCTTGCTATCTCTTCGTCCGAGATGATGACGCTTGCGCGGGCGATGCCACCGCGTTTTTCAGCCCCGTAAAAGGGGAAGAAGGTGACATTTCTGCCCTCTTTCATGGCGCAGTACACCCAGATTTGTCCCATAGAAATGATGCCCTGTCCACCGAAACCGGCGAAGAACGATTTTTCGGTCATTGGGCGCCTCCTAACGTGTTCTTGATTTCGCCGAGCGGGAACACCGGAATCATCTCCTTTTCAAGCCATTCAACCGATTGAACCGGTTCCATGCCCCAGTTTGTGGGACACTGGGAGAGAATCTCCACCATAGTGAAGCCCACGCCTTGCATTTGGGCTTGCAGAGCTTTCTTGATGTACTGTTTGGTCTTGCGAACATTCACCGCATTGTTCACCGCGCCGCGCGCGATGTAGCGGGTTCCTTCAAGAGTCGCGAGCATTTCCCCGACCCGGATAGGGTAACCCATGCCCGCATCAACCGGATCGCGTCCATAAGGCGCGGTGGACGCTTTTTGCCCCACGAGAGTCGTAGGCGCCATCTGCCCGCCAGTCATGCCGTAAATGGCGTTGTTGACAAAAATAGTGGTGAATTTTTCGCCCCGGTTCGCCGCGTGTATCATTTCCGCGGTACCGATGGCGGCCATGTCGCCGTCCCCTTGGTAGCAGATGACCAAGTGATCCGGCAGCATCCGTTTGACGCCCGTAGCCGCCGCCGGAGTCCTTCCGTGGGGCGGTTGCACCGTATCCGTATTGAAGTACAGATCCGCCCAGATCGCGCACCCCACCGGATTCGTAACAATCGTCTTGCCGCGCGCGTCCATTTCATCAATGAGTTCGCAGAGAATTCTTGTGATAACCCCGTGTCCGCAACCCGCGCAGTACTTGGTCTCTACAGGCGTGAGGCTTTCGGGATGGGTATATGCTGTTTTCATTGCGCGTTTCCTTTCACTATGGTCTGTATCCGCTCGAACACTTCTTCTTCCGTCGGGATGACGCCGCCGCTATGCCCCAAAAAATGCGTCGCGCTCCGCGGCGCGCCGGGCGCGCGCTCAAGGAGGGAGAGCTTCACGTCCTCCACAAACTGCCCAAGGCTCATCTCCACCGTCAGAATGGGTTTGCCGGATTCGGCTGTTTTCGCAAGTTGCTTATAGGGAAATGGCCACAGGGTGATAGGTCTGAAAAGACCAGCTTTAACACCTGTTTTTTCAGCCAGTTTCTTCGCGCCGAGCGCGACCCGCGCCGATGTTCCATAGGCGGCGAGGATAATGTCCGCGTCCTCCGTGTCAACAGCCTCGAAGCGGATTTCTTTTTTCTTGATTCTCTCGTACCGCTCGAAACGCGCCCGTGTCTTCGCCTCAAGGTTTTCCGGCTCCAGATCCAAAGACGTGATATGCCGCGCCTCTTTCTTCTCTCGCTCCGCCAGATGTCCGACCGTCCAATCCCGTTTCGGCAGGTCTTCCATACGCCGTTCAGGAGGAAGGACGACGCCTTCCATCATCTGCCCGATCATGCCATCCGCAAGCACGATCACCGGCACGCGCCACTCATCCGCCAGATCAAAAGCGAGGTAGGTCAAATCCGCGCACTCCTGTACGCTTTTCGGCGCAAGTACGATGCAGTAGTAGTCTCCGTGTCCGCCGCCCCGCGTGGACTGAAAATAGTCAGATTGAGCCGGCGCGATGGCTCCAAGCCCGGGCCCCGCGCGCGCCACGTTCACCACCACCATCGGAATATCCGCGCCCGCCGCGTAGGAGACGCCTTCCTGTTTGAGACTTATACCCGGACTTGACGATGAGGTCATAGCTCGCGCTCCGGCCGCGGACGCGCCGTACACCATGTTGATCGCCGCGATCTCGCTTTCAGCTTGTATAAAAACCCTGCCTCTATCAAGCATACGTTTCGCCATGTACGCGATCAACTCGTTCTGCGGAGTGATGGGATACCCAAAATACGCGGCGCAACCCGCTCTGATAGCGGCTTCCGCGATGGCCTCATTGCCCTTCATCAACGCTTTGTTGTCACCGCCATTCATACCGCATCCTCGCATACCGTTATACACGCATCCGGGCATACGGCGTAGCAGTTTCCGCACGCGATGCATTTTTCCGCGTGAACCACGCAAGCCGGATATGAACCGGAGGCGTTAGGCGTTTTGTCCATTGCAAGCCCCTTCACCGGACAGGAATGAACGCACAGGCGACAACCTTTGCACCAGTCCCGTTTGATTTC
>JAIRTS010000012.1 GCA_031254795.1 Treponema sp. | reverse complement strand
CCTCTCTTCCTCATGCATCACGGTACGGCGAGGTCATGGAGAGAATCGAACGGGTAGAGAGCGCCTATGGTGACGTCAACCCGTTCGGCGGATGCGCCGCCGAAATAGACGCGGGCGTCTGGAAGCATAAACTCGCTCAACACCTGACGGCATGCGCCGCAGGGCGGGACAGGAGCCAAGGAGTCCAGCGCGGCTATGGCGAGCGCGGCGAAGGAGCGGTGGCCTTTGGATACGGCGTACATCACCGCGCCGCGTTCCGCGCAAATCGTGAGCCCAAAGGAACGGTTCTCTACATTGCAACCGGTGAACACGCGCCCATCTACGGAAAGAAGCGCCGCGCCCACACGAAATTTGGAGTAGGGCGCATAGGCCGCAAGCGCGGCTTGTCGCGCTTCAGCGAAAAGTTCTTCCATTGTGATAGACATGCGACAAGTATAGTGGATTGAGGGCGGATATTACAAGCGGCTTACCCACGGTCCGCGCGCGCCGGCTCCCGCGACTCCTGCGCGTGTTCCCGCGCCAATCCATGCCTGATGGGGCGCAGTTTCGCCTCGCTCGTCAAAGCCGGGTCGTCTATGCCGTGGGGGAGTTCCCTGCCTTCCTCAATTTCAACGTCTTCTTCCTCAATAGATTCAAAGGGAGCGCCGTCCGCCCCGTCATTATCGCGGTTTTCAAGGCGCACGGAAACAGCTTTGGTGACGCCGGATTCTTCCATGCTGACGCCGAGAAGCGTGCCTGCGCCAATCATGGTTTTTTTGTTGTGGGTGATGACGACGAATTGGCTCGCGTCGCCGAATTCACGCAGCACTTGAACAAACCGGCTCACATTCGCTTCATCAAGCGCAGCGTCAATTTCGTCAAGCAGGCAGAAGGGACTTGGTTTGACCATGTAGGTGGCGAACAGCAAGGCGACTGCAGTCATGGATTTTTCGCCGCCGGACAGAAGACTGATGTTTTCGAGCTTTTTGCCGGGCGGCTGGGCGAAGATTTCGATGCCGGACTCAAGCACGTGGTTCGCGTCAACAAGTCGAAGCTCCGCCTTGCCCCCGCCGAAGAGACGGCGGAACATATTGTGGAAGTTTTTCTTGATTTTGTTATAGGCGGCGATGAACATGGCCGAAGACTCGGCGCGGATTTCCGCCGCTATGTTTTCAAGGTCTTCGCGGGCTTTGGCCAGATCCGCAAGCTGGCTCGACAGGAATTCAAACCGTTCTTTTGTTTCCGCGAATTCTTCAATCGCCATGAGGTTCACCGCGCCCAAATTTTTAAGATCGGAACGCGCTGTTGTGAGCTTTTCCCGTAATTCCGCGGGAGTCGCGGCAATTGAAACAAGGCGATCCTCAAATTCCATGAGGTCGCGGGAATGGGTTTCGCGGAAGTTGTCCTGGACGTTCTTTATTTCGGTTTCGGATTGCACGCGCTCCAGATGGATTTTTTCAAGCGCGGCTTGCACTTTGAGCATATCCGCGGTGCGTTTGTTGATGGCGCTCTTGGTTCCGAAAAGCTCGTCATTGCGTTTCTTGATGTCCGCTTCCAGCCGCTCTTGTTCTGCGGTGAGCGTGACGCCTCTGGATTCGATCTCCGCGAGTTCCTGTTCCGCGTCGGTTATCCGCTCTCCGATTTCGTCAAAACGCTTGCGGTCAAGAAAAAGCTCATCCCGCACGGTTTTGCGCTGGGCTTCCTGTCCGGCAAGTTCCCGGCGTATGAGACGCGCCTTTTCTTCGGCTGCGTTCGCCTGCGTTGATATGCGGACGCGGTTTACGCGGAGTTCTTCCAGAGTGGCGCGGTATTCGCCTATTTTGACGCTCAACTCCTCATTGTCACGGCGAAATTTCGCTATCTTTTCCCGGCATTGCTCAACGCCGTCTTTGCAAGAGCGGACGTTTTTGTCAAGGATGCGTTTCCTGGTGATGATGCCCTCCGGCGCGAGAAAATCATCCAGAAACGAAGGGGAGCTTTGCCGGTACTGGTCGAAAAGGTCTCGCGCTCTGGCGACATTCAGCCTGGTCTCGGAAAGCGCCGTTGCCACGCTCTTGGCGAGCCGCTTGATTTCTTCCGGGGACGGGAGGGCGCCGCCCGCTTCCAGGCGTTCCGCGCTATCCGCAAGGTCAAGGACAATGGCTTCTCGTCCGGCAAGGGATGTCTCTATGCGGGCGAACAACTCTTCTAAAGTAGCTTCGCTCGCCTTGCGCCCAGCGGCGGAATAGCCCGCGTCTTTAAGCCCCGCGTCCAGATCCGCGACAATATCATCGGTGATTTTTTCAAGGTCTTTTTCATACACGCTCTGAGTTTTTTCAAACCCCTTTATTTCTTCTTCAGCGCGTTTTGCGGCGCGTTCGTTTTCGCCGACGCGGGAAGAAGCAAGCCCTATGTTTTCCTCAAATGAACGGATGTTCTCTTCAATATCAACCGCTTTGCGCCGCAAGTCACGGACAATGACATCCTGTTCATCGGCGTCTTCGGTCAATTCCTCAATCTTGATGGATATGTGGCGCTCACGCGCCTCGTTTTGGGCTATTTTTGTCTTGCTTTCATCGCGCCGCTCAATGAGAAGCTTGGCTTCTTTTTCTTTAGCGTTCTTTTCAATGGCAAGCGCGTAGATGGTTTTCTGATACTCGACAAGGCGGGATTCCAACTCATTCACCATGTCCATGTTTTTTTCAAGCGTCTTGTTCACCGCGTCAAGCTCCGCCTTGAGCGCGTCCCGTTCCTCGGTGCGTTTGCGCAATATCCTGTCGCATTCGTCCCGCTCGTCCTTGAAGCGTTTCAGGCGCAACAACTGAATGTCGAGTTCAAAATGGAACACGTCATCTTTTAACGTCCGGTATTTGAGGGTTTTGTCGGCTTGCGCCTTGAGCGTGTCATAACTGCGCTTCACCTCGCCTAAAATGCCTTCAACCTGACGCATATTTTCTTCGGTTCTCGCCAATTTAAGCGCGGCTTCCCTGCTTTTCACCTTAAATTTGGTGATTCCGGCGGCTTCTTCAAATAAATAGCGGCGCTCGTCCGGCTTGGAAGAAAGCGCTTGATCGATTTTGCCCTGCTCCATGACTGAATAAGCCGCTTTTCCAACGCCCGTGTCCCAGAACAGTTCCCGCACCTCTTTCAGCCTAACCGAATTCGCGTTGATATAGTACTCGCTCTCGCCGGAGCGGAAAAGCCTGCGCCGTATTTGCACTTCGGGCATGTCCAGGGGGAGGAGTTTTGCGTCATTGGCAAGGATAAGGGTTACTTCCGCCACATTGAGGGGTTTGCGGCTGTCCGTGCCGTTGAAGATGACGTCTTCCATCTTCTCGGCCCGCATCGCGGTTGACTTCTGCTCGCCCAACACCCACTTAATGGCGTCAACTACATTGGATTTGCCGCATCCGTTTGGTCCTAACAGCGCGGTGATTCCATCAGCAAATTCAATATGCGTACGCTCGGCAAACGATTTGAAGCCGAATATGTCCAGACTCTTTAGAAACATGTACGACAACTGTACCATGATAGGGGGTGGAAGATCAATGCCGCCTTTGGAAGGGACGCGGCGGTTTTATATTTATCCATCGGGATCGTCTTCTATGGCCACGAAGCCGGTAAATTCCTCTCATGTTTGACCCAGACGCCATCTGAATAACAACCGTAACCCGGCGAAAAACTCGTCAAGCCGGCAGGCGGCGTTCAGCGCCAGATATCGATCCAGTCCTTTATTATATCGCCGCGCCGCCGGGCAAGAGAATTTTGGGCGCGCCCAATGAAAAAGACTTGCATTTCAACCCGGAATTGGCGCATTTGATCCCTAGGATCAAGCCGCCTATTGGACAAGAGATTACCGCCCGTGGCGGGTGGGATACTGGAATGATTTCCTTACGAGAAAATTCAAAGAGGC
>JAIRTS010000286.1 GCA_031254795.1 Treponema sp. | reverse complement strand
GCGCCTTCGTGGAGACGGACCAGCGCCAATAGATAGGGTATGTCCGAGGATACATCGGCAAAGTCAAGGGAACGCTCCAAACCGGCGCGAGCTTCACTCCAGCGTCCTTCGTCGACCATTCTCTGCGCCCACTCAACATATTTTTGCGCAAGAGCCGCGTCGTTCTCCTTCGTATCAAAAGAAAACGCCGGCACTCCCCGCAACGCGCCGCATACAAGCATAAACGGAAAAACCGCTCTTTTTAAAAAGGCAAAAATTCCACGTGAATTATACAAGAGCCGCCTCCCTCGGTGGCAATCCTAACAACAACCTAACTTCATCATCGGACAGGGTTTCCCGCGCCATTAGCACATCGGCGAGTTTTTCAAGCTTGTCTTTGTGCTTGGAGAGTATATTCTCAGCGGCAATCCGCGCGTTATCAAGTATTTTCTTTATAGCTTTATCAAGCCGCTTCGCGGTCTCCTCGGCGTAATCCTTATGGCGGGCGATTTCCTTGCCAATGAAAATAGGCTCGTCCTCCTGCCCGTAGGCGATGGGTCCCATTTCCTCGGACATGCCCCATTCGCACACCATGTTCCGCGCCATTTCCGTAGCCTGCTGAATATCCTGTTTGGTTCCTGTAGTCGTCTCGTCAAAGCAAATTTTCTCGGCGGCCCATCCTCCATAGCAAATGGTGATTCTGTCCTCGATCCAGCCTCTCGTACGGCTGTAAACGTCTTCTTCCGGCAGGGACATCGCCATGCCGAGCGCCCGTCCATGCGGCACAATCGTGACCTTGTGAAGCGGATCCGCATATTTGAGATAATAGTGGAGCAGGGCATGCCCGCTCTCGTGAATGGCGGTCATCTTGCGCTCTCTCTCGGAAACAACCAGCGTTTTTCGGGCTACGCCCATAATGATTTTGTCCCGCGCCTCCTCAAAGTCAACCATTTCCACTTCGGTCTTGTCTTTGCGCGCGGCGAACAGCGTCGCCTCATTTACAAGATTGGCGATTTCGGCGCCGCTCATGCCCGGCGTAGCGCGGGCTATACGCTCCAGATCAACGCTCTGAGCCAACGACACCTTTTTAGCGTAAATATCCAGAATGGCTTGCCGTTCCTTTATATCGGGCATGGCGACCACCACCTGCCGGTCAAACCGTCCGGGACGTAGAAGCGCAGGATCAAGCACGTCCGGTCTGTTTGTCGCCGCCAGAATGATGACACCTTCTTTCGCGTCAAACCCATCCATCTCCACAAGAATCTGGTTCAGAGTCTGCTCCCGCTCGTCGTGGCCGCCGCCATACCCTGCGCCGCGAGTCCTTCCAACCGCGTCAAGCTCGTCAATAAAAATGATGCACGGGGCATTTTTTCTACTCTGGTCAAAAAGGTCGCGCACACGGCTTGCGCCCACGCCGACAAACATCTCCACAAAATCAGAGCCTGACATGTGGAAGAAAGGAACGCCGGCTTCCCCGGCGACCGCCCGCGCCATAAGGGTCTTGCCAGTGCCGGGCATGCCTACCAGCAACACACCTTTCGGTATTTTTGCTCCCATCTTAGTGAATTTTTGGGGATTTTTCAAAAAAGCGACCACTTCCTCAAGCTCATACTTGGCGTCTTTCTGCCCAGCGACATCGGCGAAAGTTATCTTCTTATCCCCTTCCTGATACCGTTTTGCGCGGCTCTTTCCAAATTGAAACGCTTTGCCGCCAGCCCCTCCCCCTTGCATGTTTCTCATCATAAAGTAGATGAAGACAAATCCTATGATCCACGGAAGCAGTTCAAACGCTATCCGCAACAGAGGGTTGCTGGATGAGCCGCCTTCCACGGCAATATCGTTTTCAAGCAATTTGGGCAACAACGTAGGATCGTTGTAGGGAATGGTGGTCTTGAAAGAACCGCCTTTTTTGAGCGTTCCTTCTATCATGTTGTTGTCGAGAATAACAATTTTATCTATATTTTTTTGCTCGAGCTGATTCATAAAGCCGGAATACGGCAACACCTGCGATGTCGGCGCCGCCGGCTTAAAAAAAGTCGCGCCTACGAGAATAAGCGCCCCAATCAAAAACACCAATGCCGCGGGAGCCGGTTTGTTTTTTCGATTTATATCATTAGCCATCGCCACCTCCACTATAATCGACCGTTATTTTTCCATTGCCTGCAGCATGAATCACTGCGGGAAACGGCCCTTCGCCCACTTCAATCTTTTCTTCCCCTATTATATACCTTCCGTTTTTTTTAATCAACATGCCCCGCGTCAAACCGTACCTTTGTTCTTCGGACGCATCGCCCCCGCCGTGAATTAACAACGCGAAACCCGTTTCCAACCACGGACGCCGCCTTGCGGCCACCACCCCACCCTTCTCTTTTGCGATTCTCACCGTGCCCGTCTCAACCGCGTTTTTGCGTCCCTGGCAGAAAAGCCGCAACGCAGCGCGTCTCGGCGGCGCCTCTGACAGCGTGTCTTCCGCCTGATTAAGCTCGTCTATCACCCTGAACAGGGATTCTTCCCGCACAATTTCCGGCAAAGAAAAAAAAATCTCCGCCGCCGCCGTTTTTTCGCCGCCGCCTGTCTTATCAATCCACTTGACGCGGACGGCGGCTTCCTCTTCAAGAAAGTCGGCGACATAACGCTGCGTTTCAGCGCCCGCAAGCACATTTCTTCTCCACGCCGGCGTTGCTTCAGAAAAAAATGCGTCCAAAAAAGGGATGAGTTTAAGGCGGATGCGGTTTCTCAGATAATATATGTCGCTGTTTGTAGAATCGGCTCGGAAGGAAACGCCTTGCGCCTCAAGGTAACGCAACACTTCGGCGCGGGAAATGGAGAGCATGGGACGAAGCGCGGGAGGCCATTCGCGTTTCATGCCCGCAAGCCCGGCGGGGCCGGAACCTCTCAAAAAACGCATCAAGATGGTTTCCAAGAGATCGTCTTCCGTATGGGCGACGAGAACCCGTTCCGCATGGACACGCGCCAGCTCTTTTTCCCAAGCTCTGCGCCGGAAGCGCCGCGCCGCAGCCTCTATACCGATGCCCCGCTCTCTTGCGGTTTGTTCAACTTTCCCCGGCGGAACGACCGTGACGGTACAAGGCACGCCAAGGCGGGCGCACAACCGTTCAACGGCTTCCACGTCGCCCAGTCGCTCGGCTTCGGGCCTTATGCCGTGATCCACATGCAGGCAACGCAACTTGAAACCGCGTTCGCCGGCTATACCAGCCATCGCAACCAGCAACGCCGTAGAATCCGCGCCGCCGGAGACGGCTGTTAAAAATAAAGAGCCGGCGGACCAGTCGCCTAATCCGCCGGCAATCTTTTTCTCAAAATTGTTCATGCAAAAAGGCTTCGCGGCAAAATCTCATTTCTTTTCAGAGGCGGCGCCCGCTTCGGAGGAGGCTTCCTCTTCAGAGGCGGCGGAAGAGGCTTTCGCGAATTTCACCAACGCCACGACCTGATCGCCCGAAGAAACGAGCCTGACATTCTCGCCCAGCGCAATATCGCGCACGTGAATGGATTGGTTGGCTTTGAGTTCGGAAATATCAACCACGATCCGCTCAGGCAGATATTTGGGAAGACATTCGACTTCGATCTCGTGCAAAGGCAATTCGAGGGTTCCGCCGTCCCGTACGCCGATAGGGTTTCCCTGAACCAGAAGGTGAACCTTCGCCCGCATGGCCACGTCTTTCTCAACCGCGTAAAAATCAACATGCAGGATGCTATTATCGCAAATGTTGCGCTGGGTGTCTTTCACAAAAGCGTCGTAGGGCTGTCCGTCAACATTCACCGTTACGATAGCGCTTCCGGTGATATTTTTCACGTTGCCGGAAAACTCTTTCGCGTCAATATCAATAGACAAAGACGAACCTGATCGTCCGTATATAACCGCCGGTATACGCCCTGCTTTTCTGAGATTGCGGGCTAAAGTTGAGCCGCTTTTCTCCCTTTTTTTCGCCGACAAAACAAGTTTGCTCATGATTTCTCCAAATGTTCATCTATTTTCACTCCACATCGCCTGTAAGGGGAGCGTGATGCAAATGCATTTTAAAAGCCTTTTCTCTATTTTGGGACGACAGGGTTCGAACCTGTGCATGCCGGAGCCAAAACCCGGTGGCTTACCTCTTGCCTACGTCCCAAGGGACTACATCTAAAACCGAAGTTTTAGATGTTTCATTTTTTATATTTCCAGAGTCGGATCGTCACTTCCGGATTCATACTTATTCAGTATTTCTTTCTGTAGTTCCGCCCGGAATTCGGGGTTAATTGGGTGCGCTACATCTTTATACTCTCCAGAACTAGTCTTCCGGCTCGGCATTGCTACAAAAGCCCCGCTTTTTCCCTCAATGATTTTTACATTGTGCACCACAAAGCAGTCATCAAAAGTAACCGTTACGTACGCCTTGAGTTTTCCTTCACCGGATACTTTACGGATTCTGATGTCGGTAATCTCCATGACCCACCTCCTTCAAAAAGCATAAATACACAATACACTACTTCTTTAGAAAGTGCAAGAGGTGAATCGAATTATTTGAACGAAATTTTTACCCTCGGCTAATACCTCCCCCGTATATTCCGCCGCCCGTTTGTGAGTGAAAACGCCGAAGCAACAAGAACCGGAACCTGATAAATTGTAAAAATCAGCGCCTCCGTTCTTAAGTGTTTCAAATATAATAGAATATTCTTTTTTACGCTCTCCTTTTAAAAAAAAAGATAAAAAATCATTGTAATAACGCCAATTTAAAGGATGATCTTTCAAACCATCTGTCAATTCTCTCCCGCTTAGGGGAGGTTTCGGCCTGTCAGCAGGCGAAAAACCGCCGTCGTTTTCCCGTTCCTCATCCAACGCGCGGAACGCGGAAGTGGTGTCGTTTTCAAAATCAGGAACAACCAAAAGCGCCCAGAAATCCCATGGACACCCCGCCGTCCGTATACGCTCTCCCCGCCCGAAAACGTAGGCGGGCGCCTTGTACAAAAAAAACGGCACATCGCTTCCCAATTCCGCAGCCATTTCACGCAACTCGCCAAACGGCGTCCGCTTTTCCGACAAGACGTCAAGCGCAAGCAATGTCGCCGCGGCGTCAGCCGATCCGCCGCCTAAACCGGCTCCAACAGGAACCTTTTTCTCAAGCGTAATCCGCACCCCCGTGTCCCAGCCGGTCCGCTCTCTAAAAAGGGAAACCGCTTTGTACACGATATTTTCTTCAACCGGTATATCATGAAATATCTTCTGAAAGGTTTTTGTACATTTTCTATAAGGAACATTCCAAAACATGCGCAGATCGCATGAGAATCGCTGATCAAACGCGCCAAAAGAAAGAATATCCCCCCATTCCAATGGAATGAAAATACTTTCTAAATTATGATAACCGTCAGGCCTACGATCTTTCACTTCCAAGTGAAGGTTAATCTTACATCCTGCCTGAACAATATATTCGTTCACAACCGTTACTTCTTTTGGAAGCGAATTTCCTTTTCGATATTATACTAGTAAAAGAATGAAATTATGTCAAGAGCTTTTTCCAAAATTTCTTTTTGAAAAGTTTTCAAGAAAAACCTTTCGGCGCCGCCGCGCCGCCATGCCCCGTCAGCCTTTTATATCCAAAAAAGCCGCCGTTTCTGTCGTTGTAAATGAAGCTTTTCGCTTTATATAAGTGTTTTTGAGCAAGTCGAATTTTTCCCAAAATTCGTTCATGCGCTTTTCAAGCAAACCGCGATTTTGCTCCATCTTGTTGTTTGCCTCCACCCTGAGGCGTTCAAGGGCCGCCTGGATTTCCGGTATATCGGAGCCGCCGGCGACTCCGGTGACGCCAGCGTGGAAACGGTACTGCGTCTCAAGTGGAACTATGACCTTCTGGATAGAAAAAATATCGGAAACCATTTTTTCTTCCATTTCGACATAGGCGAGCACATCCTCCACATCGCCGTTTTCCACGACGCTTTTTTGCTTCTCAAGCGTTTCAAGATAGGCGTTAAACCGCTCCCGTTGCACGATGAGGAGTTCGCGGAAGCGCTTGACAATCGCAACTCGCTTTTTTAATTCTTCTGGAGAAAGCCCGCTCAAGACAGAACTCTGTTAAAATGAAATATTAACGCTGTTTTTCAGCGAGGCGCCTTTTTCGCCGACAGCGGCAGTTGACGCGACTTCATTCCACGTGTTCCGAAGTTCGCTGACCATATTGCGGACTATGGTGATCCGCCGCTTGTCATGGTTTATATTTGCGTCAAATAGTTCTTTATTGAACCATGAGTAGAGGGAAAAAAGATTGGCGGCGATTTCCCCTCCCTGTTCCATATCCAAAGACGCCATAAGTTCAGTTATGATGTTTTGTGTTTTAATCACCGCTTTGCTGATAGGCTCTATCTTTCCCGGGTCTTTTTTTTCCCCTTCGTAGTATTCGTCCAACAGGTCGATTGACTTGTCCAACTGGTGGACAGCCTCATCATAGAGCTTTACTAACAACTGCGCGGGACTTGCCGTTGTTATATCGGTACTTTTATATGAAGATAATGCATTATATGCCAAAACCTCTCCCTCCGTATAGAGTATGGTATAGTATACAAGCATATGAGAGAGAGAGTCAAGGTATGTGGCGGATTAAAAATCTGTCGCTGGAGGAAATTATCAATACCGCGCGGTTTCATACCTCACAATTTATGTGTTGATAAAAAATTCACTCTAAGTGGTCGGGTATTACACCCGTGCTTTCCAATAAAGAATACCCGCGCAAGCGCGATATGTACAGACAGTTGACGCGGCTCCATTTTGCAATGAGATACCAGTTCCTCAACACATGGCGACAAGGATGCAAAAGAGCGATTGCGACATTCTCTGCGTCAGGTATACGTAAACTGTAATTGTGTATATTTTTTAGACGACTGCGCCCCTTGCGGCTTCTTTTGATGTGTGCTAGTATGCCGCCATGGTATACGAATGTACTTTACGAGTGCGCACGTACGAGTGCGATAGTTATGGACATGTCAATAACGCGAATTATCTCAACTACCTCGAATACGCGCGGTATGAATTTCTTAAAAGCATTGGGTTTGATTACCCCG
>JAIRTS010000002.1 GCA_031254795.1 Treponema sp. | reverse complement strand
TGTTTCGATGGAGCGTACGCCTTTTCCCTATACAAAATCCCCGCAATAATGTATCATCCCTCGTTATGAAAGAATTACATTCAGGCGTATGCGCGCCCAAAGGCTTCCGCGCCGGAGGCATCTGGTGCGGTATAAAAGCCGATTCCCGCAAACGGGACTTAGCCCTCATTTATTCGGAACGGCCGTGCGTTCCCGCGGCCATGTTCACCGCCAATGCGGTGAAAGGCGCAAGCCTCCTTGTAACGCGGGAACATGTCGCCGCCGGCCGGCTCCACGCGATCATAGCGAATTCGGGCAACGCCAACACGTGTACCGGCGACGCCGGCGTCAAGGCGGCGCGGCGTATGGCGGCTTTAGTCGCCGATGAGTTCGCCATTCCCGTTAAAAGCGTCGCCGTGGCTTCCACAGGCGTCATCGGCGCGCCATTGCCCATAGCGGCTATTGAATCGGAGGTTTCGAGCCTCGCGGACTCGCTGTGCGGCGACGCGACCGGACACAACGCGGCGCTTGAAGCCATCATGACGACCGACACCCGCAAAAAAGACGGCGCGGTTGAAATTGAGCTTTCCGGCGCGCCGGCGCGGATCGGCGCCATGGCAAAAGGCTCCGGCATGATCCATCCGAATATGGCGACCATGCTGTGCTTTATCACCACAGACGCGAACATTTCCCGCGAGATGCTTGAAAAGGCGCTCCGCGAGGCGGCGCGCCATTCCTTCAACCGGCTCACGATTGACGGCGACATGTCCACCAACGATATGACGCTCATTCTGGCAAACGGCGCGGCGGGAAATCCGCTCATCACCGCCGAGAACGATGATTTCGCCGTGTTTTCTGACACGCTTGAAAACCTTTGCGCCGGCCTTGCCCGCAAAATGGCGCGGGACGGCGAAGGCGCGACCCGTCTGCTTACGGTCGCGGTGCGCGGCGCGAAGGACGAAGCCGGCGCCGAAACGCTGGCAAAATCGGTCGCCTCATCCAGCCTTGTGAAGACGGCGATTTTCGGCGCGGACGCCAACTGGGGGCGGGCGCTGTGCGCGCTGGGCTATTCAGGCGTTGATTTTGATCCGGAAAAAGTTGACGTGTCGTTTGCAAGCCGCGCCGGAAGCGTTTTGGTGTGCAAAGACAGCCGCGCCGCGCAATTTTCTGAAGAAGAAGCCAAAAGAATTCTCTCGGAAGAAGAAGTTGAAATCAACATCAACCTCGCAGGCGGCGCGGGCGCGGCGGTTGTGTGGGGTTGCGACCTCAGTTACGATTACGTCAAGATCAACGGGGAATACCGATCATAGCGGCGCGAACCGCGCGTTACGCTGTGATCGCCGCGCCTGCGGCGCTTCGCCGTTCGCGATTATTCCATGAATATCCGCCGGTTCGCGCGGTTTGTGATTATGCGGTTCGCGTCCTCACGCTTCAATCTTCCTGCATTCGAAATAGAAACGTTTCTCTATGGCTTCTCCCATGGAAAAACTTTTCCGCGGGAGGGCGCCCAGGCGGGAGATGGTTTCAAAGAAGCCGCTTTTTTGTACGGGCGGCAGAAGGATCCCCGCGCCGCGCTGGTCAGAGCGCGACACGGCGCGGAACACCGCGTCTTCGCCATGAACATAGTCAATGGACGAGCCGGTTTCTTTGACAAAGCGGTCCAACAAGGGTTGCAACAGGGCGACCGCAAGTCCACAGTCGGCAAATTCTATCAAGTAAAAGCCGTTGTCAAGGATAAGCCCCAACCGGTTTTTCCCTGAAAAGGTTATGGTCAGCGTGGAAAGCTCTTTTCCTCCGCCAATGCGCGTGACCGAGGCGTCGGGCAACGTGGAAAGCGCCTCCAAAAGACCATTGACATGATTTCCAAACAGCACGCGATGAATCGGCGCGAAATGGATGGCGGCGTCGTAGAGGTTCTCAATCTCAACCATCGCGTACCGCGCGGGATGCCGTTCAATGTCGAAGTCTCCGGCATGGGACGCCTTGTACTCTTCCCACACCGACTTGGCGGCGGCAAGCGAATGGTTGCCGTCTCCAACAGCGAACAGGAACGGTTTTTCATCCTCGCGTCCATCGAATCCAGTGGACGCGAGCGTTTCGAGGCCCTGGACAAGAAATGAAACGTCTTCGTCTGTATTGACAGCCCACCCGGTGACAGTTCCCGAATCCAGCATAAGATCCGCGTGGTAAAGCGGAGCCGCCGCTTTCGCCCGCTCGCCCAGCGCCGGCAACAGAGCGTCAGCCTTGTCGTTGATGAGGAGCAGCACATGGGGGCTTTCAAGAGGGGCGCCGCGCCGGACATCCATGCGCGGAGGCAGACGCTCCGGCGCCGTGCCTTCGGTTGTCCTGATGAGGGCTTTCTCGCCCTGCCGCCACTGGTACCGCTCAAGATCGATGGCCGCCACAAGCCCCCTGCGGACATCGAACGGCGCGCCGAACGGCGTTGTCCGCTCAACGTAGACAAACGTCTTTGCAGGCGGCGCGAAGACGCCCTGTTCGAGATACGTACGCATGGCGCGATGAATGCGGTCAATACGTTCCCGCTTGCCGGGTTTTTCGAGGTAAATCTCTGGAAAAACGAGGTGGAGGGTTGAAGGAGCGTCTCCTACAATCGCGCTTGCCGCTTTCCAATACTCCGCGTCCTGTGTGAATTGATCGCAGGCGATGACCGCCCATTTTTTACGGTCAATGCCGGAAGCGGGAAGAAGAAGCTCCGGCATTGCAAGTCCAAAATCGCACAATTCTCTATGCATTTTTCCCTCGCTTGGAATTTATTTCGCGCGCTCCTGTTCCAAAACCAGCCCAAACTACGCTCGCAAACGCAATTCGCGTTTTGGAACAGGCTCGCTTTTCAATGTTTAAAGTGCCGCGTCCCGGTAAAGACCATCGCAATGCCAAAGGCGTCGGCGGCCTCAATGGAGAGCTTGTCTTTAATGGATCCGCCGGGTTGGATGATCGTCTTGACGCCCGCTGCGGCCGCCGCTTCCACCACGTCTGGAAACGGAAAAAATGCGTCTGACGCAAGCACCCGCGCCGGCTCGCCGGAGCCTTGCCCCATTTTACAGGCTGTTTCTATCACATGGGCGCCGCGGCTCAACGCCAATTCGACAGCCCAAATGCGGTTGGTCTCGCCCGCGCTCATGCCGACCGCCGCGCAGTTTTGCGCGAGAAGAATGGCGTTGGATTTTACATAGGCCACAGCTTGCATGCCAAAAATCATGTCGCGCAGGTCTCTTTCCTCAGGTTTGAGCTTGGTGACAACATCCCACCTTTCCATCAGGCGTTGATCCACGCTTTGCGCCAAAATCCCGCCGTCAACAGAAATGAACTCATGTTTCCGCCTCGGCGCCAACGGCGCTTTCATAATGCGGACATTCTTCTTTTGCTTCAAAATCGACAGCGCCTCTTCCTCGAAATCCGGCGCCACGACAATTTCCAGAAACAACTCGTTGAGCTTCTCTGCGGTCTCCGCGTCTATTCTTGTATTGCACGCGACAATGCCGCCGAAAATGGACACCGGATCGCAGGCGTAGGTTTTTTCATAAGCCTCGGCAAGCGTGTCGCCCAGACTTATGCCGCAGGGGGTGTTATGCTTCACCGCCACACAACAAATGGGCGGCAACGGCGGGGTGTCCGGCAAAAGCCGCGCCACATCGTCGCGGTAAAACGGCTTTTCCCCGCCAAGCCCAAAGGAACACGCCGCCTTCCACGCGATATCAAGGTCCCGCACATTGTTGTAGCTCAATTCTTTGCCATGAAGCTGGGTCATGGCCGCGACAGCGCCCTTTTTGCCGGTGTGGAAGTAAAGCGACGCGGACTGATGTCCGTTTTCCCCATACCGCATCTGCTGGGCTTTCCTGATGGAAAGCGGATAGTAATCGGGGTACTCTTCTTCCAAAAGGAAGCCGGCGATTGCCGCGTCATACGCGGAAGTGAGGGCAAAGACCTTGCCCGCCAATTTTCTCCGTGTTTCAAACGGCACGGCGCCCGCCTTCAAACCAGCGATCACCTCGGCGTAATCAGCCGGATCAGTAAGCGCGATCACGTCCGCGCAATTTTTCGCGGCTGAACGCAACATCGCGGGCCCGCCTATGTCGATAAATTCAATCGTTTCGTCAAAGCTCAAATCCGCCTGCGCCTTTTCAAAAAAGGGATACAGATTCACGCATACGAGGTCTATGGGCGAAATAGCATGTTCTTTAAGCGTTTCGATATGCGCCGGATCACCCCGCTTCGCCAAAAGCCCCGCGTGAATCGCGGGATGCAGGGTTTTCACCCTGCCGTCAAGGCATTCAGGAAACCCCGTGGCCTGCGACACGTCGGCAACCGGCAGGTTATGTTCCTTCAAATACCGGGCGGTGCCGCCAGTGGAGAGAATCTCCCAGCCCGCCTCATGCAGGAAGCCCGCCAATGCCATGATTCCATCTTTGTTGTAGGCGCTGATCAACGCTTTCATACCTATTCTCCTTTTTTTCCATGGGGAGACGCCCGGCGACTCTCCCGCCATAATCTTGCCGCTCATGCGAGGCATGTCCGGCGTAGCCCACATTCACCGCTGAAATAGAGAATATAGTATATACCGCATCGCCCTAAAATACAAGAGCGCGTTATTCGCGTTTATTTTTCAAAAGCATTTGACAGATCGTGTTTAGCATGATAGGCTTTTATACATTCACGAGAAGGAGAATTTTTATAAGAATGAAAAGATTTGCGACTATTCTTGCCGCCGCGCTCGCGCCGCTTGTGTTCGCCGCCATTGTGGCCTGCGGCAGTTCGCCCGGCGCAAGCGCAAGGACGCCTGGCGCAAGCGTAGAGACGGCTGAAATCAAGCAGGGAACGCTGATTCCGGGCATTGAGCCCAAAGTCACCGCGTAT
>JAIRTS010000224.1 GCA_031254795.1 Treponema sp. | reverse complement strand
CATTAGAATTCTGTACCCACGGAACCAGCCCGGCGTAGGCCGCGTACTTTTTCGGGCTGGCGAACCGCTTTATGTCATCAGTGTAAGCCCGTATCGTCCAAGCGCTTATCTCGCCGCATCCGGGTATCGTCATCAGCAACTCAACCACACGGTCCCCGGCGGCCAACCTCCGAAGCTCGTCCTCTATACCCTTAACCTGTTCTATCGCTTCAAAGATCGGCTGGGTTGCGAGCCCGATTCCCCGCTCTTTGAGGGCGTCCAGAACTTTCCGGAGCCTTCTTTTGCTTTGTAAAGAGGATTTTTTGACCCCCATTGATACCTTCCCTTCGGCGGTAAGCGCGTGTATCAGGTTCTTTATCCCCACTTCCGACCTCACCATCACCGCCCGGACCTTAAGCGCCCGCCTCATCTGTTCGCTCTCCCAGCTACAGAGTTTTGACTCCGGCAGCATGTCCTTTTCCAGAAACTCCGCTATCGTCGCCGCGTAGTGCCTGTCCGTCTTTTTCACCGATTCGTTCACAACCTTGAACTTCAGCGTGTTGATCACGGTGACCTTTACCCCGGCGGCTTCCATCCGCCCCTTGAAGTACCGCGTGTTCCCCGTCGATTCCACGCCGGCGCTCACCTGCTGCCCGGTTCCGCGCCATGCCGCCACCTTCTCAAGGAACTTTTTGTACCCTTCGTCCGTTGTCGGGTATACCCCAAACCGATCCCCGCCGCCCTCTCTCACGCAAACCGTGAACTGGGTCTTATGCAAATCAACTCCAACATTAACCATCTTTTCTCCTCCTGATTCCGTGCCGTCAGAGGCCCTTTTCGGTAAACGTGTCCCATAACCTTCCCCTGTCGATACGTTTCACTTTATACACTATTTACCGACCTTGGTTAACTTTTTATCATTCCTCACTGCTCATTGCTCATCCGTACACAAGTACCCTCCCCCGGACGCCTCGCTCGCCCCCCGCAAAGCCCATATCCTTCATCCCTAATCTCTGTTAAACTTGGTATTATGATCGGCTTGCGGTACTATTGGATGGGCAGGCCGCCGCATGATGACAATTCATGTGCAACACAAATCAGGAGGGATTTTTTATGAAAAAAACAACTTACAAGACGGCCACCGTGTTTGCCGTTGCGACCTTGGCACTGGCGATTACCGGTTGCGCTTCAAGCCAGACAAAATCGACCATTCCAGTTTGGGTTACTGATCCGCCGCAGGATGAGGAATTTATCTACGGGACGGGTGTTGCGGTATCGACCAGCGAAGCGCGAGGGTGGAAATTGGCCGAGAACAGGGCGCGGGCTTCAATTTCGTATCAGATTATCGACATTGTGGAAGGTATGCAAATTGATTTCGATCAGCAGGCCGGGCCCGATGGGGCTGAAACCGGGGAGAGTTTCTTTGAAGATGTCAGCCGTCAGTTGACAACCAGTATTTTGAGCGGTGCAAGGGTAGTAAAGCGGGGGACCGGTAAAGAAAACACATACTATGTGATGACATCATATTCGGTATCGACGGTCAAAACGACTGTCAATTCTCTGGCCGAAAGCGCGGTAGAAAAGGCGGAGATGAACAGGCAGTCCGCGAATGCCGCGCTTAACGCCATGGACAAGGCGCTCGCCGTCAAGAGGGAACCTGTTCCGGTAGAGAGCGGCAGCGAATAACGCCGCGCCAATGATGAAAAGATGGCGAGACGGATATTCGTTTTCCTGATTCCGGTATTCCTGTCTTGCGCAAGTCCGCCACCCGGCAACGTCCTGTCTGTTTCAGGAGGCGGCTTTTGGGACCCGGATCGGTTTCAGGGCAGAATAGTTTTCTTTGGCGTTTCAGGCGGGTATTATGTGTCCCGAAACAGGGCAATCCGTATGGCCCTGCTGGACGCTGCCCGCCGTCTTTCGTTCTATCGTTCCGTTGAAGCGTTTGTTCAATTTGATGAAACGTATAACAATCAGTTTCAGGGCGTTCAAATTGACGAGGTCGGGACGCTATTTTATGACGATGAATATGAAAAATATATCGACGCGCTGGAATTTGATCCTGAACGGGATATTCTTGAAGAAAACAATATTCTGTTTATCCGGGCCGGATATAAGGGCGGGGATTCGATCCGCGTGAACCATGTCCGTCCGCCGACAGACGGCGCAAAAAAACCGGCATGGATAGAAAACCCGCCTGCCCGGATTGACGGGTATCCCGCAGCGGTCGGCTTTGCTGGGCCGCGCTTTTCATATAAAAACGCCGTTACCGCTTCCTACGAAAATGCGGTTTTTAACATGGTGTTAAATCATTTTTTTACGGTTATCGCCGAACATGCGGAACATAGCCAAACGATTTACGATTTTTCTGGTATACGCTCGGCGGGGACGGTAAAGGGTTTTTACATACTTGAAACATGGACAGACTCCGTTACGGGCGGGGTATGGACGCTGGCAATAGCGCAGGAGATAAAAAACAGCTTTGCTGTCGGGGAATAAAAAATATGACTGTAAGAAATGGTTTTGTCCTGTCGGTCATTTTTTGTATGGGGGTCTTTATTTCACCGCTTTATTCGAGGGCGCAGGCGGAAGAGACAAACGCAAACAAACAGCCTTATATATCCCCGGCACCATCTTTTGAGATGGTTAGAGTGGAACCGTCCGAAAAACCGAAATGGATTCTTGAAACACCCCAAAACGCCAACTTCATCTACTTTACCGGCATGGCGGAAGCAGGTATCGAAACCGAAGCGCGGGAAGCGGCGTTTAGATACTGCCTTAGTCAGGTGGCGGGTTTGTACGGCAATCTAGTCAGAGAGGACATTTCGGAACGGTCTGTCTGGAGCAAAGATTCTGAAAAAACGATAACCGACATGGTTATTTTTGATGAAAACATATCGAGCTATATTGATACGGTGGTTTCCGGAGTGGAGGCCGCCGCTTACTATACCGAAGAATATTACAATAGCAACACTAACCGCAAATTATTTAAGGTATGGATTCTCTGCCGGATAGCCCGTAAAAAGGCGGAACAGAACATTGCCGATTTTGCAAAAAATATTTCCGAGCCATACATCAATCTTTTGGTAAAGCATGATACCGCAAATTCCGCACTGCTGATGTACGGAAATATCCTTGCATCCCTTGAACAGAAGCCTCTGCACCGGACTGTCGCTTACTACGACAGCCCCGGCGGACGGGTAAATCTTTATAATTATATTGACATTCAACTGAACACGCTGGCAAGCGGCATAACGTTTGCCGGCATCCCGTCTCTCCGCGTGCCGAAAAACTGCACTTTGAAAACAAATATTACTATCGATTCGCCGTTTGAAAGCTCAGGTGTTATTGACTGCGTTATAGGTATTTACGGGGCAGATACCGCTTCCCCGCTGGAAAGCCGCAAGGTCGCCGCCAGTGACATCTTTTCGCTTGAGTTGCCGAATCTCCGGCTGAACACCGGCAGTTATACTGTGCGGCTGGAACTGCTTTTAACGGAAATAAGCCCGTTCATACGGAGGAATCCCACAATCAGTTTTAGCCTTGAGGTAACGCCCGTAACGGCCTTTGTTGTTATCGATATTTTAGGGGATAACGACGGCATAGGCGAGGCGGAAAAAAACACGCTCGTTCAGGCTTTACAGCGGGGCATAAAGAATTCCGGCGTTCCGGTAAGCCTGTCGATGGAGGCTGGGGAACCTGACGGTAGCGGTTTTACAATTACACTCGCGTTAAGAAAACAGCCGCCGGTGTTGCCGTTGAAGAGTCCGCTTACAATTTGTGATGTCACTCTAGCATTTAGCTGGAACGGCTCGGTGCGGGAATCGGAAACAAAGCAATTTAGCGAAATAAATGCTGTCGGCGCGGTAAGAGAAGCGCGGAAATTTATCGAAGGGAACGAGATATTTTTTGATAACGTAAAACGGACGCTGGAACAATAAATTTCAGATCCGGCATATCTTTTTCTTAAGGAGGCTTTTATGATTCACACAAGGAGTATTTTTTGTGTTCTGCTGGCGGCGGCTGTCATACCTGTCTTCGGCCAGACGAAGCCTCGGCTTGCGATACTGCCGTTTACCGGCACCGAAGAAAACCAGCATGACGGGGAAACTCTAGCGGAGTTTTTTTCGTTCGAGTACGAGATAACGCGGGTTTTTACGCCTATTCCTCACACCAGCGCCATTAAACCCCTGATGGACGAGCACGATTTCCAGCGGTTGGGGCTGACCGATTCGGACACCATAGCGGATATGGGGAAGCAGCTTGGCGCTGACTATGTTCTCGCCGGGCGCATCGCGGAGCTGGGGGGAAGCAAACTGCTCCTCATCACTATTATCGACGTGAAGGAACTCCAGCAGATAGCGGGGGATTACCGCGAGTACCAGCAGATTGAAAAGGCTGTGGACCTGCTGCCGGACATGGCCAAAAAGATAGCGGCGGCGGTGGGGCGGGACACGTCGAAGTTGCCGAGGCTGGCCGTGCTGCCGTTTAACGTGCTGTCCAGCGACATGGACACGGCGGACGCGGAACTGCTGGCTCAACTGCTGGCCACCGAACTGGCGAATTCGGGACAGTATGCGGTGTTTCCGAGGACCAAAGAGATAGAAAGGGTGATGGAACTGAATAATATCGAGCGGAACGGTATGACCGATCCCGAAAGCATGAAGCGGATAGGTGAGGCCGTGAACGCGGAGTACGTGCTTTCGGCGAATGTGAGGAGGCTGAGGGCGGACAACTATTTTTCCGCGTCCGTACTTCATATCGTTGAGGCGAGCCAGAGCGAGGGTACGCGGGAAAAATACCACGATGTGCGGGACGGGCTTGCGATAATGCCGAAAATCGCGTGGAAACTGACAAAGACGGCACCGTCCGCTTCCGAAGCGCCTGATACCGAGGCATTTGCCCATGCTGTAGCCGCCGTAAACATGGCCGAAAGGGGCGGTCCGTACACCATCACGCTTACCGGTAGTTTTGAAAGTGGCCCAATAGTTTTTACCGCTCCCGGAGCGGCCAAGACAGTGATTCTGAGGGGGGAGGGGGCCACACGCACTGTGAAAAACAGCGAAGACAGGACGCTTATCACCGTGCAGACCGGCGTAACCCTGATGCTGGATGGCAACCTGACCATTGACGGCAATGGCAAAACGGCCCGCCTTGTACAGGTAAACAGCGGCGGAACCCTTGTTATGGGGGCCGACACGACGTTATACGGTTCTAAGGGCGGCGGCGTGTGGGTTGAAGGCAGTTTCACGATGTCCGGCGGGACGCTCAGTGGCAACACTGTCGCGGGCGACAACTATGGCGGTGGCGGCGTTGATGTCGGTAACGCCAATAATGCCGGCAGCTTTACGATGACAGGCGGAACGATTGGCGGCAATACCGCCACAGGCGGCGGTGGTGTGCGTGTCTACAATGGCAGTTTTAAGATGTCGGGCGGGACTATTAGCGGCAATAAGGCGGCCAACTTGGGTGGCGGCGTGTATGTCTATGACGGCATTTTTGTCAAAAGCGGCGGCGGGGTGATTGACGCCTCCAACTCGGCGGCCAACGGAAATGCTGTATACGTATACGAGGGCGGCAGGGTACGCGACTCCGCCGCAGGCCCAAGCGAGAATCTTGACAGTGGTATATCCGGTAAGGCGGGAGGCTGGGATGCCGGTAATTTTGACTTTACTGACAGCGATAAAAATAACTTTGCAAGCATAATCGAAACTATTAACAAAAATGAGGCAATGGGGCCATACACCATCACGCTGGCAGGCAGTTTCATGGCCAGTCCGGTCGTTTTTACTACTTCAAATGGGGCCAAAATCATCGTCCTGACGGTGGATGAAACCCCGCATACCGTTTGGAACAACGGCGACAGCGCGCTTTTTACAGTGCCAACTGGCATAACTCTGACGCTGGAAGGCAACCTGACCATTGACGGCAACGGCAAAGAGGCCCCTCTTGTGCAGGTGAACAGCGGCGGGACTCTTGAGATGAAAACCGGTTCGACGCTGAAAGGTTCTAAGGACGGCGGCGTGTGGGTTGATGGCAGTTTTACGATGTCGGGAGGGACGATAAGCGGTAACATTGCCAAAAATGATGGCGGCGGTGTGTATGTCAGTGTCGGCGGTCTCTTTACGATGTCGGGCGGATCAATCATTGGCAACACGTCTGTCAGATGGGGTGGCGGCGTGTATGTCAACAGCGGCGGTAGTTTCAAGATGTCTGACGGAACGATAAGCGGCAACACAGCCAAAAGCGATGGCGGCGGTGTGTATGTTCACGGCGGCAGTTTCGTAAAAAACGGCGGTACCATTGATGCCGATAACTCCGCTGTTATTGGAAAGGCGGTATATGTGTACGATGGTGACAAGATACGCAACTCCGCCGCGAGGCCAAGTGTGAACCTCAACAGCGGCATATCCGGCGAGGAGGGCGGCTGGGAATGAACGCAATGGGGCGGGATCATCGCAAAATGGCCCGCCCCAGACACATTCACAGCTCTCTCGCAAAACCCAGTCGCCATCCCGCTCGTCGGCAGACTCGCTAACTCCCAATCGACCACCACTGCTCATTCATCCACAGACTTGCCTTCGGCGGGACGACTCGCGTCTCCAACTTGGTAGTAGTCATTGCGAGAGGCCGCACCACTTATCCCTTACACCTGTTTTTAACCCGTTTTTCATATTTTTTCGCCAAAAATGAATCAAAACCGC
>JAIRTS010000208.1 GCA_031254795.1 Treponema sp. | reverse complement strand
CGTGAAGGTTGCGCGGCCCTGGGCGGGCGTACTACGATGAGTTCCCACGGTGCCTAAGCGGTTACGGAAAAAATGTAACGCCTTGCCGGGGGCGGGGTGCCGGGGTTTTTTGTGCCGTTGTGGGAAATAGGCTTTTACAAGCCGGTGATTGCGGGGCGAAAAAGGCCGGGGTTATTGTTTGCGGGAAGATGTTGAAAACACGGGCGGCGTTTGCGCCGCTGTGATTGCGGCTTGTGGGAAATACAGGGGAAGGGGGCGTGAAGGATTAGCCCCCTTCCCCCAACCCCGACCGGCAGGATGCCGGGCGGGGTTGGGGGTAAATGTCCTGGGGGTGGTTGCCGTGTTTTCCTTTGGCGGCAGGTGTAACACTATGGCGGGGCCGGGCTTTTTTGTCCCGGCTTTGCGGTTTGATTTTTATACTGCGGGTGATTGCGGCACAAAAAAGGGCGGCGTGAATGAGTTGCAAAAATCGTGTAGTGGAGCGAAGCGGAACGGAGCAATTTTGACCTTGTGATTTCTTCCGGGCGGCTGTGGCGGCAAGCGGGAAAAGGCAACGGCCAGGCGGGGGTTGCGGCGGGGCGGTAAATACTTCCTTTCCCCCTATGGGCGCAGCCTATACCACTGTAAAAGGTACTTGTGTAAGTGTAGGGCTATGGCTTCATCGCTGGCGTTATGCGTAATTATTATCTCATAATTACTATAAATGCTAAAATTGCGGATTATGATAACAAATATGACAACAATTTTTATGAATAAGCATGATATGTCGTGGGTAACAGTGGGTAAATATGACTTGACTAATTCTTTATAGTATAATAAGATAGAGTAAATAAGGCATACCAGTGGGTAGATATGAGCAAGGGCGGCGAACTTCGCATACAACTGGAACGATATATGCTGTTTTTAGCGGATCATACATCTTTGGGTCTATTATCTTGAACACGCTTCGCCTTGCCCTCGGAGACAGGCAGACTGCCATGTTCATGGAGTTCCACCTTGGGGTTTATAGTGATAGACGCCTGCAAGGTTTTGCGTATTTTTTCCTTGACCACATTAAGAAGCCTCGCGTCGTCCGTGAAAACAGCGGAACTCACTTCGATCCGCACCGTAAGCCTGTCCAACGCGCCATCTTTCTCCACTACAATCAGGTAATTGTTTCCGACTTCCTTCATCGACATGATGACTTCTTCTATCTGACTTGGGAAAAGGTTCACCCCGTTGATGATGAGCATGTCGTCAGTGCGACCCGTGATGCGACGCAACCTCCGGTGTGTTCTGCCGCACGCGCACGGCTCATTATAGAAACTGCTCAAATCCCGCGTACGGTAGCGCAGAATGGGCGTGGCTTCGCGGCATAAACAGGTAAGCGTGAGTTCGCCGGTCTCGCCTTCCTTCACCGGCTCCAGCGTGTCAGGATTGATGATCTCCCCAATATAACCGTCTTCCCAAAGATGCACCCCATTCTTGCATTGGCATTCGAACGCGACGCCGGGACCGTTCATCTCGGAAAGCCCATAGGAATTATACACATCGATCTTGAGCAACTCCTCAATGCGCTTTCTCGTGTCTTCGGAGTACGGCTCCGCGCCCGCAAACGCCTTCCTGAGCTTGAGGCTCTCCCGTTTGACGCCCTCCTCCCGCATCTTGGACTCAACATGGAGGAGAAAGCTGGGCGTGGCATGAAGAACGGTTGTTCCAAAATCACGCATAAACCGAAACTGCCGCGCCGTATTGCCCGGGCCGGACGGAATCACCAGCATGCCAACCTCTTCGCCGCCGGCGTGAAAACCGAGACCGCCGGTAAAAAGCCCGTAGGTGATCATATTTTGAAACACATCGGTTTTATTGCAACCAGTCGCGTAAATGGAACGGGCTACAAAGGTCGTCCAGCGCGCTATATCTTCCTTGTTAAAGTAAATGGTTGTGGGCGCGCCGGTTGTTCCGCTGCTTGCGTGGAGGCGGACAATCTCGTCTTTTGGAACGCTCAAAAAGCCATAGGGAAAGCCGTCTCTCAGATCATGCTTGGTGGTGAACGGAATCCGGCGCAGATCATCAAGCGTTTTGATGACATCAGGCGAATCAACCCCCGCTTCTTTCAGCCTTTTTGCATAAAACGGGGTTCGGAGCGCGTTTTTCACGGCCCATTTCAGTTTTTCAAGTTGAAACGCTTCGAGTTCGCTTCGGATCATGGTTTCCATGCCGGGATTCCAGTACTGATACGCCGTCATTCCACCACGCCCTTTCCCAGATTAAACGCCTTTTTATTCGCCTCAATCACGGCGGCGCCTTTCGTCACGAACAGATCCTCAACGGCGGCCTCAAGCGTCCCTTCAGAAAGCGGCAGGAACAAAGCCGCCGCGCCTGCCATGACCATGTTCACAGACTTGGGCAACCCCGCCTTTTTTGCGAGGCTCGCCGCGTTGACAATGCGGTGTTTCGGAAAACGCCTTATAATCTCAAAAATAGCGTCAATTTCAGGATAATCGTCTATATTCACAAACGGCTCCCCAGCTGTCACCAACGCCCCGTCCGGCGCAAGCCACGCGGTGTACCGCAGGCTTTCCAGCGGTTCCATGGAGACGATGATGTCCGCCGCGCCACGCGGCACAAGATCGCTTGCAATAACGGTGTCCGCGACGCGGAGATGCGCGAGAACCGCGCCCCCTCGTTGGGACATGCCGTGCACTTCAGACTGTCGAACCGACAACCCCGTCCACACCGCAGCTTTTGCGATGATAGCGGCTATGGAGAGCACGCCTTGTCCTCCCACTCCCGCAAGTATAATATCTTTTTTCACACCGTGATTATAGCGCCGTTTCAGGCAAAAGGCAATAGCGCAACCTGTACGCAGTCCACGCCCTCCTTCTTATAAGAAACGTTCTTGTCTTTCTTCAAAACGCGCCATAATAGAAATGGAGCGTTTTCCCGCGACGCAAGGGCGCGGAACGACCTTGCCGAACCGCAACCTGAACCGAGTCGCTTTACCGGTGAAGGCGGAGACGAACCTGATTGACAAAATTTTCAAAAGAGAGTATTATTGATTTTATGGAAATTCAATTAAGGCTGGAAGAAGAAAAAGATTATAAACTCGTTGAAGAATTAACCAGAGAGGCATTTTGGAATGTTCATTTCCCCGGATGCGACGAACATCTGATCATTCACAATTTGAGAAAAGCAAAAGAATTCATTAAAGCATTAGATTTTGTGGCAATTTATGATAATAAGATTGCTGGAAATATTGTATATACGGAGACAAAAGTAAAAGACAATGATAAGGAATATTCGACATTGACATTTGGACCAGTTAGTGTATTGCCGGAATATCAAAACAATGGAATTGGAAGCGAATTAATAGACCACACCCTGAAAATATCAAAAGAAATGGGTTATAAGGCTGTGATAATATACGGCGACCCGGAATATTATAAAAGATTTGGATTTAAGGCGTCAAAAGAATATAACATAACCAACAAGGACAAAAAATATCCGGCGGCATTATTGGTTTTAGAGTTATATCCTAATGCGTTAAATGGAATAAAAGGGATATTTGATGAGGGAACGGCGTATGAAATAGATGAAAAAGAAATGGAAGAATTCGAAAAGAACTTTAATAAAAAAGAAAAAATGAGGACAAAGACTCAAGAAAGATTTATGGAAATAGCGAATAGATATTTGTAAAAATAACGAAGTGCCTCCCATCTCGCATAATGCTTCGCCTGCGGCTCATTCCCACGCAAACTATCCGTCACAGCTTGCCGGCCCTGCGTTTGCTTCGCAAGCCCCTTATTCTCATCTGGCAAAACACCGTTGAACCAGAGATTCCGGGCAAAAAACCTTTAAAAACTGAAGTTTTGAAACAACCTCATATGATAATGAGATACTCCGCCAAAATGCCGGGGTATTTTCACCTGCGCTTTCCAATGAGCCTCCACGCAACAGATTGCGGGGCATTAAACCTTCGAATAAAGGCAACGATGGAAACTTCGCCACCGAAGATCATTCGGGACGTTTGGGGTGACAAAAACGCGATTCTAGCGACGGTCATCCCGTATAAAAACGGTGGGGATCAATCTGGTGAAGCGTATATCTTGACAGCTTACAGAGAACGCCTCCCCTGAATCTGTGAGTCACGTTTAGACTTCAGTCCGGGGACAGCTCATTAAGCGATCATGCTCGCAATGCTACAAGTGTACGTCCCTATGTCGCTCACAGAGTTCCGATGAATCGGCGGATATTAGAAGGGCAGCTTTATTCTTACCCCCAATCTGAAAGAGGGCAGTTCAAAATAGACTATATCGCCTATGGCCTGCTGTAAAAAACCCTTGTCATTCATTCCCTTGGAAACAGAGGACTTGTAACCGTCTCTCAAGAAATACATGGAGGCGCCAACTTCCACAAACAATTTGAGGAAAATCGGCGTTTCCCAGTCGTAACCGATATACAATGAAAAACTTGCCGGAGAAAAATCGTCGAACCAGTCTTGTTGAAAATTATTCCACCACCATGATTTCCAATCGGCGTCTTCTTTTATTATGTGGGTGTAGTTTATGCGGGCTTGCAGGACACCCTGTATGTACAGTTTCGGAATGTACGGCTCTTGCGTCTTAAAACGGTAGCCGCCCGCAACGCCGGGCATAACAAGCGGAGCGGCAGTGAAACTCGTTTGCAAAGACGCGGCGCCAGACGCCTCGCCGCTCTTGGAGAAAAAGCCAATCGCCTGTTGTTGCAAGCCTACGCTGAAGAACCACCCGCTGGTTCTAAAATTGCGGGTATACCAGATTTCTGGAAAACACGCCAGAAAGACTCCTATGTCTAAAGAAGAGGGATAAAATTTCTGCGCGGGAAGGGCAAATTCATTTCTATCTTTATCGGCAAAGAAAATGCCGGTGCGCGTGACGTATTTCTCATGCGACATTGTCCACTTGTAGACGCCGGGCAAGGGAAGCGCAAAGCTTATGGAACCGGATTCCGGTATAACTAAAGACTCTTCGGAGAAACCGGAGACGCTTGTTCCCGCAGGCGCGTAGAGGGTGAACAAAGGCTTGAGTATGGGCTTTATAAAATCGGCGAGATCGGTTTTTATGGGAAGCCAATAGTAAAACAACAGATCGTCTTCCGTAGGAAGCGCCTCGGTGAAAGTCTTGTCCAGCGCGTGCAGGCTTGAAAAAAGATCGGTGAATGTATAGCGTACCGTCGCCGTACCGTCGTTAATATTACCCGAAACGTAAATGTCAGCGAAAACCGGTATATTGCGGCTGGCCGCTTCCGCTAGGGGATCCGCCGCTTCCGTTTCGTTGTCGTACCGGAAGACATGGGCGATATTATCCGCGCCGTTCAGGTACGATTCTATTGAAAAAGCCCAGAATTCTTTTGAGGGAAAGGCGCCAGTGTAGGAATCCCATACATAGACGCCAGCTTCGCGCGCAAGAAAATAGAAATCATCCTCTATACGAAATCTATAGAGGATGTTGATGCTTCCACTCAGATAGTCAGAGACGCCGTCATTGGCGGATACCTCCGCCAGCGGCTCGCTCGTTTCCTGCGCATTGACGAATGCGCTTGGCAGCAAGGAAAAAAACAATAAAAGGACGCTTATTCGTTTTACCATTTCAGCATGACCCCAAAAGAAACACACCACCCAAAATCAGAAACATCGCTTCCAAAACTGTTTCTTGAATAGGTAAAAAGTTCAGGCAATCGAACCTCACTTATAATTGCGAATCGGGAAAAGTGGTATTCCGCGCCGAACCACAGGGGATCGGCAAGGATATTGACGGCGCTGTCTACAAAAACAATTGACATGCCTGTTCCCGCCAGCAAACGGAACGGAAATTTTCTATTCGGCAGAAGGGATACGCCTGTTCCAAAACGCAATTCCTGATACAGGCGCCCTCTGTCAGGATTCAGGGGCAATTTTTCTTGCCAAAGCGAATAGCCGGCGTTGAAAAGCCAGCGGTCAAGTATCGGATAAAACCGATAGCCAAGGGTCACGCCGTACTTGAGCGGCGTTTCGGGAATACCCCGCAGGTCGGTCATAAAACTGGCTGCCTGCCGCGTCTTCTTGAGCGGTTTCGACAGGACGACTGGCGTTTCGGTGACGCCGTCGGAAAGCTCAAAGGGCTGTTCCCAATAGCCGCCTTTGACGGCCGTTCCCAAAACGGGCTTCCCTTCCACAAAAAGAAAAAGCGGCGCGACAAGCTCCTTGTTTTTTACAACTCCTACGGAAACGCCGTCTTTGCCGCCGAAAAAGACTTCTACGCCGTCTTCGGGCGCAATGAATCTTTGTGGGATGCTTACGGCTGTGTCTCCACTGAAAACGAATGTGTGGAAAGACTGTTGGTAATTCTGAATGAGTTTTTCCGCAGATCTGTCGATGGAAGCGTCGGTTAAAAGCCCGACGTAAAACGGCGTCCAGAACGTCTCGCTTGCCCTGATAAAGTTGTCAACCGCGTCATATACCGAGAAGCGCCACGACAGGCGGTCATTGCTGTACGTGGTGTATACGGTGACCGCCCAGCGGACATCAGCCTCCGCGCAATGCCGCTGTAGTTCCTCGGACGAGAAATCGTCTGTTTCACTCCTGACGTAGGGCAACTTCACTTCTATATCCGCGTCATAAAGCGTTGCGTCAACCGCGTACGTCACATAGTCAAGGGCATCGTACAACTCAGGCGGGACGTTTTCTCTTCCTTTATGATAGAAAACAAGAACCGCCCTTTCATGCGTTTCAACCACGCTGTCTTCGCTGACAACGGGTTCCTCAAATGCGGCTTCCTCAGCCGTAGCTCTCGCAACCGGAAAAGAAAGCGATGACAAGCACACCAGACAGGTCGCTAAAAATGTTTTTATACAGTCTTTTTTCATTTTTCGTGCATGATCTCCACGCCGTCCCAATTTTCGGGAGGCGGCTCTTTTATATACCGCTTGCAACGGTCAATATACCGATCCGAAGCGAGATCGCCGGGAAGCAAAGCCCTCACTTCTTCAAAAACCGCAAGAGATTCTCTAAAGTTCCGTTTGTAGTATAATTGTACCGCATGTTCGTGCAATTTCCATGCTTTTTGCTCCACCGGCGTTATGCTCCGCCGCGCCGTCAGGATAGGCACGCCCAGCGTCTTGCCTTTCACCGCCACGCGGTCAATGGTTCTGCACGGGAGCGCGCCTTGGATTTTTTCGTATACGCTCTCTGAAAAAAGAAGCGGCTCCTTGTACATTTTGGTGAGTCCTTCGAGACGGGAGGCGAGATTCACCGAATCACCTATGACCGTGTAGTTCATCTTCCGGTCACAGCCGATGTTTCCCACTGTGACGACGCCATAATTGACGCCTATGCCGATGCGGAATTCCGGCGCGCCGAGTTCTATCTGCGACTTGTTGAACTCAATCAGAGCTTCGCTCATTTCGAGACCGGCCAACACTGAGGAAAGGGCGTCGTTTTCACGCGCAATGGGCGCTCCGAAGATCGCCATGATGGCGTCGCCGATGTATTTATCCACAATGCCGTCTCTGTCCATGATGATGTTCACCATGGTTTTGAAGTAACGGTTGAGCGAATTGACCAGTTCGTCCGGTTGCATCTTTTCGGAAATGGTGGTGAAACTGCGTATATCCGAGAAGAGAATGGCGGTTTCACGGTTCGTGCCGATCAACATCTTTTCGGGATTAACAAATATTTCGTCAATAACGTCCGCAGGCACGTACAGTTGGAATACGTTTCTGATTTTCCGTTCGCGTCTTTGCGCTATTGCCGCGTCGAACGCATAATTTTTTATCTGTTTATAGGCTACATCCAAATTTTGAAGCATAATGTTAAAAGTATGGGAGAGATGCCCGATCTCGTCCTTGTAATACACGGGAACCGTTTCGGTGAGGCTGTTCTCTTCAATAATGCGCTTCATGCAAGAAACCACATTTTCTATGGGCATGGTGATGTAGTGGGTCATTATAAGGAGGCACAACACGCCCACAGCCAGGGTGCCGATCAATATGGCGGCTGAGGTTCTGAAAATCTGCTCAACCGGTCCGTAGAATTGACTCCGCTCTTCCGTAACAAACACCTGCCAATTGAAGGGTGAAAACGGCATGGTATAGGCCGCGCGTTCAACGCCGTTGATTCGCGTGAAAAGAAACCCGTTTTTCTCGACTCGGACGCTGGCGACAAGCGCGGCCGCCTCTTCCGGCAAAATGGCAAGATTGCCCGCCATAATACCGATCTCGGCCTCTTCGTCAAGCGCGAAAATAACCTCGGTGGGACTGCGGAGTATGCCGCGAGAAAAGTTCCCAACCGCCTCTTTCGCCACCCATTCCATTGAAAGATTGCCAATCATGTTATTGTCAACAAGAAGATTCCACTGCCCTTCGGCGTAACTTATGACTTCTTCGGTCTTGAATTGGAGAGAGCCAACCGCTATTTTATTGACCGCAGCCGCGGCTAAAAGGTATGACGCCCCGCCCACCATCGCGGCGGCGACTGTCAAAAGGGGGAGGACAATAAATAGTATTTTGACCCTGATCTTCATAAAGACAGTATACAGCAAATTCACGATTTATACAAGGACAGACACAAAAAATACCGAACAAAGGAATGCGGAGGCATTTCCAAGCGGCGCTTTTTCACAATGGGAAGTTGCGGAAAAGCGCGTTTTACACTTTTTTGTCCTTTTCTTTTTCCACAACTTCCACGCCCTCTACGGTTTGCGCTTCCGCGAGCGGGGTGGTGTAGGGCATATAGGAGCGGACGTAAGATACAGTCATGTCCAATCCCGCGTCGCGGAACCCGTTTTGTATATTTTTATGCAATTCGGAATACACAGCCGGCACTTTCTCAATCGCCTTCGTATATGCGTTTATCTCGTAATGAGCGTAGAAATCATCAAGTTTTGTCTGAAGCACGAAGGGCATGGGATCATGTTCAATGCGCCGGGTCTTGAGCGCGGCATCAATGAGGATCGAATGCACCGTTTGCCACGGCGTGGAGTAGCCGAACGTGATGGTTATGTGCAGGATAAGCCCGTGATCGTTTTCGTTGTCCGCGGAAAAGTTGTAATTGGTGATGCTTGAAGTGAGTATCATGGAATTGGGGAAGGTGATGTATTCGTTTTTATGGGTGCGCAACCGCGTCACCGTCGCGGATTTTTCCACCACAAATCCTATGATATTGCCGATCTGTATCCGGTCGCCTAACTTGAAGGGTCTCATGTAGGTGACGACAATGCCCGCCACCAGATTCCCGATGACGGAACTCGAGCCCAGCGAGAATAGAATGCCGACGAATACGGAGACGCCCTTGAAAACATCGGATTCGGAATTGGGCAGGAGCGGGTATACGAGGATGATTGTGAACGCATAAACCAATATCCGCAGTATGTTAAACGTAGGTTGCGCCCAGTCCGCGTAAAAACCCGGAATAACGAGTTTCCCTTTTTGAATCTGGGTGATAAAAAACCGCAACATTTTCATCGTGTAATGGGCTATCATAAACGTGATGGCGATGGTTATCAGATTGGGAATATATCTGATAATGGCGACGCCCGTGTTTTTAAGCGGAGAAATGATGTAGCCGATCAATTTTGCCGCGACGCCGCGGGTTTGTTCAAAGATGCCGAATACTATGGGCAGGGTTAAATATACAATCAGCGCGTACACAACGTATTTGAGTATCTTCGCCAAGAAAATGGTGGCGTTCGCTATTTGTTGTGAATCAAAGAGGGTGTACTGCTTGATGACGATAGGTTTGATAACCACCCCGTTTTGTATTTTATTTTGCAGCTTTACGAATAGACGCCTGATCAGCCGCATCAGGAGGATCATAAGAACGATTGCCGCAACGGCAATGCCGAATCTTATAAATATGTTTTTTCCTACGAATTCATTTACGACAGAAGAAACATCCGCCGCGAGGGTTTCATCCACCGCATTTATCTGGGCAAACAGCGCGGAGGATGAAAAAACAAAAAAGAGCGTGAAAATCACTCGAATAGCACTCATATCTAAATTATATACCTTTTGTCAGTAAGAAGCAAGTATTTTAAAAAAAACGTGGAAGCTTCCCACTTTCAACAAATTAAATGATCAGGGAGTTCTCCCGCGCGTCCCGTCCCCTCAACAGTTCGACTTATAGTTATGAAACCGGCTCAAATTGCTGCAAAAAATTAAGATAGGGTAAAAGGCAAGTGCAGGACGCCGCCCGTGTTCTCTCGACAAGCGGCGTTTGTTTTTCCGCTATTTCAGCGCTTCCCGGGTGAGTTTATAGAGTGTTTTGGCGAGTTCAGGCGCGGGCGTATCCATACCGTTCTTGAGCCATTCATGAACGAGCGAGAGCATGTCGCCGAGCAGAAAAATAAAGAAGCCCCGGAGAGCAAGGTTCCGGGGTATTTAAGCTTTCTTCTTGAAACCTTTGCGTATGAGGGAGAACAAATCCCACTGTCAACAAGTTAAGAAACAAGGACAGCGGGGGCTTGTTCCCCTTCCTACCCCCACCCACCACCAGCAGTTTGATTTATGATTGTGATGGAAATGAGGTTTTCTCAAGTATTCTTTTCATGACACTTCGCGGCTTGACCTCGCCGGCGCCGCCCGCCGCCGTATCTCCGACGCCGGTTCCCGATATAAGTGGCTCCGCGCAAGGCTGTCATCCGTTGTCAGTGTCCCGACGAGCCGGTGTGCTTCAGTACCCACGCCGCGTGGTTCACGTTGGCGCGGTATTCATACCGCCTCTGTTCCGTTTTCCCTTCGGTATCTTTTCATTCACTTCCCTCAGCCCGCTTGCCGGCGTGTCCGGCGCCGTCGTCATCGCGTGAAAATCCTGTTTGACATTGTCAACAAGCCGTCCGCTGGAGTTCTCAAGCTCCATCTTCTGTTTCGCCTGGTTGTATTTCGTCTCCACAGGCTGTCTCCTGTAATACAGTTCCGGGAACGCCTCCTCCTCCATCTCGTCTTCCCGCAGATTCGTTGTCGACGCTTCCCGCCCCACGTCGCCAGGGGCATTCAGATGTCCCTTCGCCATGCTCCGCCCGTCCCTCCGTCAAAGGCTCAATCGCCGCGTCCGCGATGACGCCGCTCTCTTTTTTCTACAGTATTGACGTGATGGCCCTCGCGGCACTCCCGCGACTCCGCGTCAGCAAAAGCCAGCCCCGCCAGTCCTTTATCGTCTCGTCACAGCTTCCCTTCACGTCCGTCTGAAACAATTCCCGGAAGGCTTCCCATTTCACTTTTCGCCGCGCCAGGCTGGACACCCGCCGCGTCATGCGAGCCGCCTCTTTTATTTTCGGGAAGAACCGTTCCAGAGCGCTCCGCGAGCTTTCTTTCGTCAGGCTGAGCGTGAGCCGCGTCATTTTTTTGAGCGACGTTTTACGGTTCCGGCTGAAATCCTGTGTTCGTTTCTTTGAACGGTTTTCATAGTCCGCCTTTCCTGACAAATTTCGGACTGTTTCAAAACACGTTTTTTCCCCATGACACCCTCCCGTTTCCGGTTTACCTCGGCTTTGAGTCGGTGTCCTAGCACTTAACTTGTCCAATACCGGCGGCGGCTATAAGATTCTTGATAGATTCAACGCCATGACGAAAGAATTTTTTCTGAAAGACGATATCCCCATTTTCGCTTAACAACACTTTAAATTGCTGTTATCGGCAATATATTGCAAGGTATCAAGTAATATGGAGAGCGATTCAATCCTCCCGTGCTTTTGAGCGTTATTCAGGTGTGATTGAAGGGTTTTTTCCGCTTCTGCAAGTGTTTCTTCTTCTATACTTCCGCAGAAGATCGTATTGGTCATTATAATTAAGTATAAAAGTTGATCGAAAGTGCTACGGTTTTGCATATCTCTTTAATGGAGATGTTCAGAATAGATTTTCTTTCATAAGCGCAAGAAGGCTTTCTCGCAGAGTCTTTTGCGTAAACCGCACTCTAATATCCGTCTTAGACATTATTATTAATCACGGCATAGACGTCCGCTTCCGCTTTACGGCGGGTTCCCAGTTCTAGTGCGGATGCAACGGGATGTCCTGCGGGGACGCGGGGCGTCCGTAAGACGCGGCTTCTTCCATGCGCCCCGCCTCGGTAGCGCAGACGCTACCACAAAGGTACCGCTGTTTTGACGAAAGGAGTTTATCATGACGAATGAATGTGAAGAGCCACCGTTCTCTTTGATCACCTTAACGCGCCATCGTTGCGGCTTCAGAGAACTTTGGCACAGGGGATACAAAGGTATATCTTGCGGTCAATCATGCGGCGGATTCTGCCGGGCTTTTTATTCGTATTTGGGTGCAATACCCTGCCGCAAGCACTAACCTTGACCTAGAGATTTCTCCCATTTGTGCTACACACTCCTAACAGCCGGAAACTTTGGGAGGGGAATATGGCGAAGGGGACAAGTTTCGATATAGAAAAAGAATTTGCAGGGCTGGATTTTCATTCTGTCCGGCTGGAAGAGCGGTTTATCAGTACCATGGAAACTCTGATACAATAACCGGACAAATCAATCCGGAAAGCAAGCGAAAACCGGGCTGGGGACAAGGCCGTCTATCGGACGCCGGGAAACGAAGGCTGTGACCGGCGGGAGGTTGTCAGGGCGCGCCGGGAAGCGGCGAGACGGCGAATAACGGAATCATTCTGGCTGTCCATGAATGACACCACAGGGTAAACTACAACACCCACCTGAAGACTGAAGGGATAGGATATATCAGTGATAAAATCCTGGGAGTCAATGTCCACAGCCGACTGGCGGCGAGCGCCGGCGGGTGGGGTCTGATGCGCTGGGCCAGTCCGCATACAACCGGGCCGAAGCCAAAGACGAATCGGCGGGCCATGAGAGCGAGAGGCGCGGCCGATAGAGGAAAAAGAGAGTTTTAGATGGCTTTAGACGCTGGACAGGAGTACGGCGGGTATTCCCGCAGGTGTGAAAGTGATGGCGATCTGCGACCGGGAGGGGATATGGCGGGCTAGAGTCCGGCGAGCTGTTCGCCAAAGCCCAATCGCTGAATGAGCGGGGGTTTATACGGATAGTCCAGAGCCGGATGACGGCGGGAAACAAACGGACGCCGGATGAGATGCGGAAGAGGCGGCGCCAGGGAAAGATTGAGGTACGGCTATCCCGGGACAGCCGGAGTCGCATGCCGGAGCGAGAGGCGGTGTTGCAGACGCGGCGGGTCCGCTATGCGGTGAAACGACTGCGGATACTGGACAAAATTAAGACGCCGCCCCCGTCAATAGCATTGCAGGTTATCTATGTGAAGGAAGAGAGGCCGCCCCGAGGGAAAGCGCCGACAGAATGGCCGCAGAAACTTCGTCTCCGATGGCGGCCAGCGAACCGGCGACAAGCCCTGAGGATGCGTATGAGTATGTGGGGTATTATATGCGGCGGTGGAAGATGGAGCGGTTTCATTACGCGCTTAAGAATGGACGCGTTATTGAGAAGCCGCAGGAGCGAAGCATGGACAAAACAACGTCCCTCATTCTGACGCGCTCAATCATCGCGGCAATGGCGCTGAGCGTGACCTAGGCGAGGCGGCGGGCGCCTTGCCCGCCCTGTTCTCTTCTTTTGGAAAAAGAGGAGTGGAAACCGCTGTATTGTATGGCGAACAAAACCAAAGAGGAGCCGAAGAGGCCGTACACGATAAAAGAAGCGGTGGATTGCCGGAGCGGCTTGCGGGCGCGCCCAGGACGACGAACTCGCGGCGCAGCCTGCCGGTGTTCCGCAACAGGGTGAAGGACATGGTATTAACGGCTCCCAACCAGGCGCGGGCGGCCGACATCACCTATATCCGCACCGACGAGGGCTTTCTGTCACTGTCAACAAGTTAAGGACTAGACACCCTCCCGAAGCCGTGGTAAACCAGAAACGGGAGGGTGTCATGGGAAAAAAACCTGTTTTGAAACAGTCCGGAACTTGTCAGGGAAGGCGGACTATGAAAACCGTTCGAAGAAACGAAGACAGGATTTCAGCCGGAACCGTAAAATGCCGTTCAAAAAGCTGATGTGGCTCATGCTCAGTCTGGTGAAAGAAAGCTCGCGGAACGCCCTGGAACGGTTCTTCCCGAAAATAAAAGAAGC
>JAIRTS010000200.1 GCA_031254795.1 Treponema sp. | reverse complement strand
AGTCTACTGCGACGGGCGGATGCTCTGCCGTCCCGCCGGCGTACTTCGACGGACGCTTCCGCGTTTAAGCTAACGTCCCCCCAGAAGCCGGCGGAATATACCGCTTCTTGGGGAAGCTCCGCAGGTTTTTGCCCAGTCTTTCCAATCGCCGGCAGTTCCCTTTTCGCCGTGGGGATAGAATGCGTCATAAAGCGTCAGGCGCGTTTCAGCGCGTCTTTGATGTAAGCGCCGGTATACGACCGTTCGCACTGCGCCACCTTTTCCGGAGTTCCGGCGACGATGAGATTGCCGCCCTTGTCCCCGCCTTCTGGGCCAAGGTCTATGATATAGTCGGCTTGCAGAAGCACATCAAGGTTATGCTCAATCATCACCACGGAATTGCCCTGATCCACGAGCCGCTGTATCACTTCCATAAGCTGCTTCACGTCCGCAAAGTGCAGTCCGGTGGTCGGTTCGTCCAAGACGTAAAGCGTTTTCCCGGTCGACCGCTTGGAAAGCTCAAGCGCCAACTTGACGCGCTGGGCTTCGCCGCCGGACAGCGTGAGCGCGGACTGCCCCAGTTTCACATAACCCAAGCCCACGGACAACAGCGTCTGCAGTTTGCGGGCGACGGGGGGAATGGTTGCAAAGAAAGCGGCGGCTTCCTCAATGGTCATGTCAAGCACATCCGATATGTTTTTGCCTTTGAACCTGATTTCAAGCGTTTCCTTATTGAAGCGTTTGCCCTGGCACACATCGCAGGTGATATAGACATCGGAGAGGAAATTCATCTCGATCTTGATGGTGCCATCACCCTGACAGTGTTCGCATCTGCCGCCTTTTACATTGAAGCTGAACCTGCCCGCTTTGTAGCCGCGCGTCTTAGCCTCCGGCAGGCTTGCAAACAGGTCGCGGATACTGGTAAACACTTCCACGTAGGTCGCCGGGTTAGAGCGCGGCGTACGCCCTATGGGGCTTTGGTCTATGTTTATCACCTTGTCGATGTTTTCAGCGCCGCTGATTTTTTTATACGCCCCCTCGCTCCGCAGGGAATGGTAAATTTTGTTCGACAAGGCGGGAACAAGCACATCCTGCAGCAGGGTGGACTTGCCGGAGCCGGAAACGCCGGTAATGCAGGTGAATACGCCAAGCGGAATGGTTATGTTAATGCCTTTCAGGTTGTGTTCAGTCACTTTTTTAAGTTCGATAAAAAGACCGTTGCCACGGCGCCGCGTTTCCGGGACTTTCATGGTCAAGGCGCCGGCGAGGTACTGCCCGGTCAAACTTTCCTTCACCTTCATCACATCTTCGGGCGTCCCCTGAGCGACTACGTATCCGCCGTGAACCCCGGCGCCTGGCCCCAAATCAACGAGATAGTCCGCAGTGCGCAGAGTCTGCTCGTCGTGTTCCACCACGATGAGGGTGTTGCCGAGATCGCGCAGATAGAGCAGGGTGTCGATGAGCCGCTGATTGTCCCGTTGATGCAAGCCGATGCTCGGCTCATCCAAAATATACAGCACGCCCATCAGATGCGACCCGATTTGGGTCGCAAGCCGTATGCGCTGGGCTTCGCCGCCGGACAGGGTCGCGGCTTGCCGCTCAAGCGAGATATAGTCAAGCCCTACGTTCTTCATAAACCTAAGCCGCGCGTGTATCTCTTTCAAGATTTGCGTCGCTATTTCTTTTTCGGTCTTGGTGAATTGATGGTTTTCAAAAAAGGCGATGGAATCCGCGACGGAAAGGCTCGTGAGTTCCCAGATGTTTTTTCCGCCTATGGTAACGGCTAACACTTCAGATCTCAAGCGTTTGCCCTTGCACCCCTCGCAAAATTTCTGACTCATAAAGTGTTCAAGCCATTCCTTGACGCCTTCGGAGGAGCTTTCCATGTACCGCCGTTTCAAGTCTTCGAGGATGCCCGGAAACGCGGATTTGTATTCAAAATACCCGGTTTTATCACGGTTTTCGTACTGAATGTCCACCTTTTCATCGGTGCCGTAGATGATGACGTCAAGCGCGTCCTTCGACAGCTTTTTAAGCGGGGTGTCGAGGCTGAATTTGAAGTGGCTCGCAAGGCCTTGAAACCTGCTCTGATTCCACGCCGAATCCGGGTTGTACGGGATGATGCCGCCTTCATTAAAGGAACGGGAACGGTCGGGCATAACCAGCTCCGGATCAAACTCCAGCTTCTCGCCGAGACCGCCGCAAGCGGGGCAGGCGCCAAACGGACTGTTAAAAGAAAAAAGACGAGGCTGCAATTCAGGGATCGAAACACCGCAGTCCGGGCAGGCGTTTTTTTGACTGAAGAAATGCTCGGTCTCGCTCTTGCCGTCGTTTTTCAATACCAAGATGACGCCATCCGCGATTTGCAACGCGGACTCAACCGATTCCGCTAAACGGGGACGCACAGCGGGGCCAATGACGAGCCTGTCGGCGATTATCTCAATCGTATGCTTTTTCTGCTTGTCGAGTTTTATGGAGGCGGCGTCTTCAAAATTGACAAGCAGACCGTCAATGCGTGCGCGGGCGAAACCGGCTTTTCTCGCCTCCTCAATGATCTTCTGGTGTTCGCCTTTTTTCCCCCGCACCACCGGCGAAAGTATCTGCACTTTTGTCCCCGATTCCATGGCAAGTATCGAATCCACGATCTGATCAACCGATTGCTCTTTTATTTCCCTGCCGCATTTTGGGCAATGGGGAATCCCGACGCGGGCGTAAAGCAGGCGATAATAGTCGTATATTTCCGTAACGGTTCCCACTATGGAGCGGGGGTTGCGGTGTGTGGTTTTTTGTTCAATGGCGATTGCCGGCGACAACCCTTCGATGTAGTCGAGATCGGGTTTATCCATAGTTCCAAGAAACTGCCTCGCATACGCGGCGAGACTGTCCATGTACCGCCGCTGCCCTTCCGCGAAAATCGTGTCAAAAGCCAAAGAACTTTTGCCCGAACCTGAAAGTCCTGATATAACGATGAGCTTGTCGCGGGGCAAGTCCAAATCTATGTTTTTAAGGTTATGCTCGCGGGCGCCTTTAATGATGAGTCTGTCCATAAACATTAGTATAGCGAAAAATGAAAAAATTAGGCAAGAGGCGTAACAGAGGAATTGGGGGTTAGGAGAAGGACTTTTTTCAAACGCGGACTATGGCATTGCGCTTGAAGGGATGGTAGATACGGAATTTGAGCGCGATGACAGCGAAAAGCTCGCGCGCTCCAGCCCATTGGCTCCCGCTAATTTGGATCGTATTTGGAAGGCTTATTCAGCCCTACGTCGCTCTTCGTTATAGCGGCTATGACAAACGCCGCGATGCCTTCTCCATCCAGTCCGCTTATGCGCAACAACTCGTTCCGGCTGCCAAGACTGTCGAGTTGTTCGTCAACGGAAAGCGTCGCCACATGTCCATGACAACGCCGTTTGATTGCGAGGGACGCCGCGTATTCACAGAAACCGCCAGCGCGAACGCCTTCCTCAGCAAAAACGATGAGCTTGTAAGCGTTCATAAGGCCGGCAAGGTAGTCTTCATCAACAGGTTTGAGGAAACGGAGATTGTATATATCAGCCGTGATGCCCCAAGAGGCAAGCCGTTCCGCCGCGTCCAGCGTCTGCGTGTAGAGGCTGCCGGTGAAGGCGATGCATATCGGCGTGTTGTTGTTCATGCGGATAAATACGCCGCGCCCGTTTTCCAGAGGCGCCGCAAAGCCGTCGCACTCTTCGGGGCAGCCGGCTTTTGGGTAACGTATCATCACGGCGTTCCGGCTTGACAGGGCGAAATCAAGCATGGACTTCAATTCGCTTCCGCTGGCGGGCGCGAGAATCGTCATGTTCGGCGCCATGCGAAAAAACGCGATGTCGAACAAGCCTTGATGGGTCTCCCCATCGCCGCCGACGAATCCAGCGCGATCAAGACAAAACACCACCGGCAACTTTTGCAGACTCACATCGTGGATGACCGCGTCATATGCCCTTTGGGCAAAGGTGGAATACACCGCGACCACCGGACGAAGCCCTTGATAGGCAAGCCCCGCGGCAAAGGTGACGGCGTGCGCCTCGGCGATGCCAACGTCAAACAGGCGTTCGGGAAATCGTTCCTTAAATGGCGCAAGTCCGGCGCCATGTTCCATGGCGGCGGTAATGGCGGTCACCGCGCCGTCGCGCGCCGCCGCCTCAACAATTGCCTCTCCAAAGGCGTTTGTAAAAGATCGTCCCGTATTCGGCTCGGCCAGACCTTCATCTACTGAAAAAGCGCTCACCCCATGATAGGCGCTTGGATTGGCTTCCGCATACTTGTACCCCTTGCCTTTCTGGGTAATCACATGCGCCACCACCGGATGATCGAGCTTCCTGATATCAGAGAGCAGGCTTTCAAGCTGCGCTACATCGTGTCCATTGATAGGCCCCACATACTCAAAACCAAGATCGACAAAAAAATTGTCCGTGTAGAAAATTGCTTTCACCGCGCGTTTCAAACGGTAAATGATGTTATAAAGCGTTTTACCAATAACGGGAATCTTTTTTACAAGAGCGTCAAAACCCCGGCGGAAATTCTGATACTTTGACTTCATGGAAAGGCGGCTTAAATACTTGGAGAGTCCGCCGACATTTTTGCTTATCGACATGGTGTTGTCGTTTAGAATGACAATGAGCGGCAGTCCAAGCTGCCCCGCGTGGGACAAGGCTTCGTACGCAAGCCCGCCGGTGAGAGCCCCGTCCCCAATAACCGCTATCACTCGCCGCTCCTCGCCTTTGAGCCGGGCCGCCGCAAGCAAGCCCAGCGCGGCTGAGATTGAGGTTGAGGCGTGACCCGTATTGAAGGCGTCGTGCGCGCTTTCGCTGTACTTCGGAAAACCAGCCAACCCGCCCATTCGCCGTAATTGAGAAAATAACGCGCCACCGGTATACCTGCCCGTAAGCAATTTATGCGTATAGCACTGGTGCCCCACATCCCACACAATCTTGTCATGCGGAGAATGAAATATCCGGTGCAACGCGATAGTCAATTCTACTACGCCCAAATTAGACGCCAGATGACCACCGTTTTGGCTTACCGTCGCAATTATTACCTTTCGTATCTCTGCGGCAAGCTCGGTCAAAGCGGAATAATCCAACCGTACTAAATCACGCGGCCCGCCAATGTGTGATAATAGAGGGGTGTCTTCCATAACGTGGTTTAGAATGAGGGAACCCCCCTTCGGACGTTCCCGAATTCTCCCGGGCGGAATTACTTCTTCTTATGCCGGTTCTTTCGAAGCTTCTTCTTGCGTTTATGGGTTGCAATCTTTTGCAGCTTACGTTTTCTTCCACAGGGCACGGTGGGTCTCCTTTTGTATTAAAGTATGGCATAGTATGAACTGGAATGACAATTACGTCAAGAGGTCGCGACGCCCTTTAAAGAACAAAGTGATTGGGACTTTGTTTTATGAGAAGAGATAGGGCTATTATAACAGTGTCCTGGGCGCGCGTAAAAAAATCATTAAAACGTATGTTCCTCTTGTATTTTCTTTCAGAGCGCGTCATACTTGTTTATAATGAAACCTGCGAAAATGATTGACAGCAAAAATCCTGTCTCACCAAACGGCTACGCGCTACGTACGCGCCGTAGCGGGAGCAAAGATGCCCCCACCCGCAGAAGTTGATTCGCCGCGATGATAGAGGATTCCTTTTCAGACAGGGCGCGAATGTAAAAAAATCCCATTCCTGAATCTTCAGATGTCACGCGGGAATGGGTAAATTCCGTCATAAGAGCTAAAAATTTTACCGGGAACTCTCTAAATTTCACGCCGCGCTTTATAAATCTCACGACGGAACGCGAAGCGCGCGAACGCGCGATCTCCGCGCGGGTTCGGATTGTCTCCAAATTCGCTCATTTCATTGAAAACAACTTCTCTCAAGCCAATGGCGGACACCGTTTTTCCGTGGCTGACGCCATTTCACGGCGCCAGACGCGTCGCAGCCGCCGCGAAACCAGATGGGTTTGGGAAAAAACTATAAAAAGCGGGGAGTACGGCGGGGAGATTGCAACAGACTGATTCCCGGCAAGCCGGGACGAGCGACCGGCGATGGCGAAAAATTGGGTGGCCATTCTCGCGAAGCGCGGAACGGAACGGCGTGATCCTGAAGCCGAAACTCAGGGACTGGCGTCCCTAACCGGCGCGGCGGACAAGGCTTTGACGGACGCGAAGAGCGAGGCGACCCGTACGGCGCGGCGCGGTGTTTCAAGCCCTGAAAGACAAAAAGGGAATCGGC
>JAIRTS010000078.1 GCA_031254795.1 Treponema sp. | reverse complement strand
TGGGCAGCGGCAAGGCGAGCGACCGGTACGCGGAACGGAGAGCAAGATACGTAACTGAGACCGGCGCGGTAGCAGAAGTCAATGGTTTTGGGGTCCCCACCATGCTCACCGCAGATGCCAACCTTGAGAGTGGGTTTTACTCCGCGTCCCTGTTCCGTTGCATAGCGAATAAGGAAGCCAACGCCCTCTTCGTCCATGGCTTTGAACGGGTCAACGTCAAGGACGTTTTTCTCAAGGTATTCGGGCAGGAAGGCCGCCACATCATCGCGGCTAAAGGCGAAGGTCATCTGGGTAAGATCATTGGTTCCGAAGCTGAAGAAGTCTGCGTACCTTGCGATGTGCGCTGAACGGATGGCGGCTCGCGGCACTTCGATCATGGTGCCGATTTTTATAGACACCTGCACTCCTTCTTCATCAAACACCCGTTTCAGAGTCGCCTCCGCGCAGGGACGGAGCAATTTGAGTTCCCGCGCCGTCACTACAATCGGGATCATGATTTCCGGCTGGACCGGAATAGTTTCTTTCAGACATTGAATGGCCGCGCGCGCGATGGCTTCAACCTGCATATCGTAGATTTCAGGATAGGTAACCGCAAGACGGCAACCACGATGTCCAAGCATGGGGTTCTGTTCCTTGAGCTTTTCGAGCTTGGGCTGGAAGGTTTCTACGGACACGCCGAGGTAATCCGCCAATTCCTGCGTCTCTTCCAGCGTATGGGGGACGAATTCATGGAGCGGCGGATCCAGAAGCCGAATGGTGACCGGACGCCCTGCCATAGCTTTGAATATGCCGTAAAAATCCTTCTGTTGAAGCGGAAGTATCTTTTCCAGCGCTTTCTTGCGTTCCTCTGGCGAATCCGCCACAATCATGGCGCGGAAATGGACAAGTTTTTCCTTGTCAAAGAACATGTGTTCGGTACGGCACAAGCCCACGCCCTGAGCGCCAAAATCAAACGCGCGTCGCGCGTCTTCCGGCTGATCCGCGTTGGTGCGCACTTCAAACCCTTTAATGTCGCCGCGCGTAGCCCCTGCGCGAACACTGTCGCACCAGAGCAAGAACGTTTGCATTTCGCCTGAAATTTCAGGCTTCACCAGCGGAAGCTGCCCTTCATACACATCGCCAGTCGACCCGTCGATGGTGATCCAGTCCCCTTCTTTCAAGGTTTTTTCCCCAATGACAACCTGATCGCCCTGAATGACAACGCCTTTCGCGCCTACAATACAAGGAGCGCCGAGACCGCGCGCGACAACGGCGGCGTGGCTTGTCGTGCCGCCTGTCGAGGTGAGAATGCCCTGAGAAACCACCATGCCGCCTATATCTTCAGGGCTGGTGTTCTGCCGTATAAGCAACACTTTTTCCCCGCGCTCATGCCATGCTTCGGCTTCCTGCGCGGAAAACACAATCCGTCCGCACCCGGCGCCCGGAGAAGCGTCGATGCCCTTGGTCAGTGATTGAGCTTTCTTCAAGGCGTTGGCTTCAATCATAGGATGAAGCACCTGATCCAGCAATGCGGGAGTAATGCGCATAATCGCCGTTTTTTTGGTGATGAGTTTCTCATTCACCATATCCACCGCGATTTTTACAGCCGCGGCGCCGGCGCGTTTTCCGCTTCTGGTTTGCAAAAGGAACAATTTTCCGTCTTGCACCGTGAATTCCATATCCTGCATATCATGAAAATGCTTTTCCAATTTGTTTTTGATTTTTATAAGTTGATCGTAAATTTTTTTATTTCTCTGTTCCAGAGTGACTATTTTTTCCGGCGTTCTGATGCCGGCGACCACATCTTCTCCCTGGGCGTTCATAAGGTATTCGCCGTAGAAAATATTCTCGCCAGTTGAAGGATCGCGGCTGAAACAGACTCCGGTGCCGGAATTTTCACCCGTATTTCCAAAAACCATTGACTGCACATTCACAGCGGTGCCTTTTATATTTTTAATTTCATTGATTTGGCGGTATTTTATGGCGCGTTCGTTATTCCATGAATTGAAAACCGCGCCTATCGCGCCCCATAATTGATCGTGCGGATCCTGCGGAAAATCTTTTCCCGTTTCTTCCCGTATAATTTCTTTATACTCTTCAACGAGTCGCTGCAAATCGTCCGCGTCTAAATCGGTGTCAAGCCGCACGTCTTTTTCTTCTTTTATTCGTTTTAGCACGTCTTCAAAACTGTCGTGCGGAACTTCCATCACCACGTCGCCGTACATTTGAATAAACCTGCGATATGCGTCCCAGGCGAAACGGGGGTTCTCTGTTTTTCTTGCGAGGCCTTCCACCGCGCGGTCATTGACACCCAGATTAAGAATGGTGTCCATCATGCCGGGCATGGAAACCGGAGCGCCAGAACGCACGGAAACCAAAAGTGGATCTTTTGGATCGCCCAATTTCTTCCCCATCAATTTTTCAAGCTTCTTTAGGTTTGCCGAGACATCTCTCTCAAGACCTTCAGGATATTTCTTTTTGTTTTCATAATATGCGGCGCACACTTCGGTTGAAATAGTGAATCCGGGCGGGACCGGTATTCCGAGTCTGCTCATTTCCGCTAAATTAGCGCCCTTGCCACCGAGTATATCTTTCATTTCGGCGTTTCCTTCGGCGTCTTTCTCCCCGAAGAAATAGACGTTTTTCAGTTTATGCTTTGCCATAAAGCCTCCTAATAGAATGAGCCATTTTTAATTTTCTGAAAATGGCTTGTATACGAGTAATTATATATATTGTGAAAAATATTTGCAAGTAGTTTTTGCAAAAAAACATGAAGAATTTGAAACACTTGCTTTTTTTTCAACAATGAGCTATGCTTCTCGCAGAAGGAGAAATATATGGCTGACATTAGTTATAATATTGAAAAAACGTTCGGCGTTCTTTCCGAAGAAAAGAGCGGTTGGAAAAAAGAAGTCAATCTGGTTTCATGGAACAACAGAAATCCCAAAATTGATATTCGGGACTGGTCGCCCGGACATGAAAAAATGGGAAAAGGCATAACGCTCACCAAAGAAGAGGCGGCGAAACTCCTTGAGTTCCTTGGCGCGGCGATAGACAACTGCTAAAAATCGTTGAAAGGCGACGCTGAAACACGGCGAACATGCCGCCTTTAGCCTGGGCTGAAGTTAATCGCGCCTGACTCATTCTTTTTAATGTGTGGGGAGGAGTCCGGTTGCTCTGCCAGCGGCTTTTTCCAAAATACGCCTTTTGTCTGTACAGGAACGCTCAGGCGGATGTTTCACTGGATGCGCTAAAGCGCGTGAGGATGCGTCGCGTCCCAGCGGCGAGGCGTTTTGATTGTGTCTGGATATGAAGAGTTGCGGTAAAGAATGGGATCCCGGGACGCGGCTAATCCGGTGTACCGCGAGCGCGTCCTGTTGCCTGCGACGAAGGATGCGGCGTGTCTGCGGTTCCACTGCGCTTTTTCAGCAAAAGCGACCTCTTTTTCTCAGGTAGCGGCATTTTTCCTGCCCATAAAATTCGAAATATAAAATGTGCGAGCAGACCAGCTTGCCACTATGTTTTGTTGGCGTCGCCAATCCCAACCGCCCTAATCAGAAATATAACCATAAAAACAGACGGATTCGCATAAAACAACTTGTTTGACTTTCCCTTCCACTCTTTTTTAAAATGTATGCATCCACCTGCTTTGTGATTGTTATTTTATTCGCAGTGGGGTTTAGTCCTCCGCCGCAGGATGGTTTATTGGAAAGCGCGGGCGCAATACCTCGCCCTTTTCCAATTAACGCTCCTATACTATTTGTTCATGAAGTTTGATTTCATACCCTGCGGAATTTCTGGTTCGCCGAATATGAAAGCCGCGTTGTAATTACGCGGGAGGGCAGAATTTACAGAGGCTTGTCATTGCGGCTCGCGCCGAACGCGCAACATGCCGGTTGAGCCATTCACTGCGTCAAGTGAAATTGGCGCTGATCCAGAATCGTCTTTGGCGGGATATATTCGCCACCAGTACGTTCCTTCGGCGAGATCCACCGATACGCTGGAGAAAGGGGAGGCTATGGCGCGGACGATTCGGGAAAACTGGCGATCCAAGGCTATATCCAGGCGTGTGTAGTGTTCCAGACTAAAATGCGCCGTTGTCCACGAAAAGAACGCCGGAACAGGAAATTTGGCTGACAACACTTCGTGAATCGGCGGGGGAGAAAGGACAACCACAGAGGGATTTTTCGGGAGGGCGGCCGTACTCTCAGCGGAAACGGTGGTTCCACCGACGCACACTGCCGTTCCAGCAGAAACAAGGCGGGTTGTGTGACCCGAAAGCAGGATTACCCGTCCTTCCGTGACGCTAAGGATCACGCCGTTTCCATCGTCTACGGCCTGTACGGCGCCCCCGCCTGAAATGATTGCGGTCTGCGCCTCATACGAGACAAGTAATTCCGCTTTTTTAGACCTCGCGCTGATGACTCCAGCTGACAACTCGATCCGCGTGCGGCTGTTTGCGTCCATCGCAATCCGTACCGCGCTGTTTTCCGACAACATGGCGGAATCCCTATTTGCAAAGGTTATAACCGCGTCGGAAAGCCATCCGGTTCTAATGGCGTCGCCACTGTAAACGGGCGATTCTGGCGCAAGCCGAGTCCATAAGAGGCCGTCCAGATGTTGGCGCAACACAGCATTATTCTTACGGACAAGACTGCCGATGGGGATCGCCGCTTCCTTGTCCAGCATTCTGATTAGATCGCGGTAAAAAAGGCTCCCCGTAAAAAGCAGTCCCGAAACGCAGAGAAGGGTGATGAGGATATCGGCGATTCTGGTTTTAACCGCCGGTTTGTATGGCGTATTTCTTTTTTTCTTCATTTGTCGCCTTGCTCATATCCGGCGCGGACAGCCTCAGCATTTTGCGAAGCTCCGCCATGTTTTGGGGCGCGCCCGGTCCCAGACACAACCGGCTTGTATATAAATTTGCCTTTGGCATCTGCTCTATATCTGAAAATATCCGTTCAAGAATTTCAATTTTCCGTACATTTACCACAGTGAATAATCTAATCTCCCCTCTCTTGTCTATAATCGGCGGCAGATCTTCTATTATAAAACTATCTTTAATCAAATTCCGTGTATTTCCGGTAATAATGATTTCCGCGCCAAAAGCTTCACAAAAATCTCGCGCGCGATTCGCAAGCGTCACCGTATCGCCCATAACCGCGTATTCAAGCCTGTCGGAGCCTCCGATTTGCGCGGCTGTCACGCTGCCGCTATTCAGTCCGAAACTCGCCCGGACAAGCGGCTTGCCCCCTGTCTCATTGAGGGAGTCGTTGAGGCTGCGCATGACCGCCCTCATCATAAGGGCCGCGCATACCGCGTTAACAGCGTTCTGTCCGGCGCCACCTGCAACATCGCCGGAGGAGTCTGCCGCGCCCCAATGCGCCATTACCGTAGCGCCGACACATCTGTCAACAACGCCGCCTGTCCGTGTTACGCATAAGGATATACGTTCCAGATAATCGTTAAAAAGGGCGACCGTTTCTTCAGGATTATCTTCATTTTCCGTAAAAGAGCATAAGCTTGAGAAAAAAACGGTCGCTTCTTTGCGCGTCCCTTCCACGCCGATTTGACCTTTCCATATCCGTCGCGCGATTTTTTTGTTGGCAAAGGACTCAACGTTTGCAAGCGTCCGGATCATGCCGTTCACGCTTTCCGCAAGAACTCCGAGCTCATCGTGGCGAGAACTGTCCATCATGTTGTAGCTCCCGTCCTCCATGGCTTGTACCGCGCTTTTTAGGAGTTTGAGCGGTACGGAAATGGTTTTTGAGAAAAAACGCATAAGGATAATCGCAATAAGACAGGCGGCAAGGGACAGATACAGATTAAGGCGTGTTATCGCGTTGATGTTTTCAAAGACTACCGCTTCTGGGATAGCGGTCAACACAAACAAACCATTGCCGACGGTGTTGAGCCGCCTGATCGCCACGATGTACGCGTCCCCGCTCATATTGGGACAGCGGGTTTGAAACGAGGTTTCTCCACTATCCGCAAATTCTCCCAACACCGGCATAGCGAAAAAATCAGAAAAATTCGATTCTTGCCGAATTGCATTCTGATCCACGTGTACCAGTACATCACCGCGACTGTTAAATAGCATGGAAACGTTCTCGCTGCCCCCAAAATTTTCAGCGAGGCGTTCCGATGAAAAGAAGACCGCAATCCAGCCGCGATCTGTTGGAAAGCGCGTCGCCAGTACCGGCAAGCGCTCGAAAAAGGGCGATGCGTTGAGCAATACGGGTTCCGCGCGAGGCTCTCTATTCTTCAAGTCCATTTGGTCAAGACGGGCGCTCGCGAGAGACGCGTCTATCCCGTGATTCAAAAAGAACTGCTCATGGATGAAAGGCTGCTCTTCATGTTCGCCGGATCCATATCCATCAGACAGGATTGCCGCTATATCAGGATGTTCCTCAAAAAAGGAGGAGACCGTTTCGGGATTAGGCTGGTCAGGTCCATAGAACAGCATTGACACATTATTTTTTATTGAGGAAAGAGCGGTCTCCACAGTCAACGCCACGCGGCGATTGATATCCGCATTGTGTTTTTCCGCGGTACGCCGCGCGTCCACTCTCATGAAGAACCATATTGCCGCAGCGAGCAAACCCAGAGAACAAAGCAACATGCTTGTGACGCAGGCTGTCAATTTTGCGCCTATAGGGAATGCCGCTCTAATCCGCTTGGGATCATGCGCGCCCGTTTTAGACGGATCGGGAGACGCCGGACGCATCTTATGACGCTGGACTGAAATTTCTGAAATTTTCGCGATTACAGGCTCCGGCGGTTCGGTGTCGGGCACCGCGTCAAGGACAGGCGATTGCGTCACCGCCGGTTCCACGGTAGCTTTCTGTTCCACAGCAGGAAGCGGCGTTTCAGCGCAAGAAAATTTTCCGTAATCTAAAACATCATTGCAGACCGACTGAGCTTTGTCCACACTCTCTTTTTCAATATTTTCAATGGAAGACGTGAATTCGCCGTACGCATAAAAAGACCGGGCGTCATCTGTGGGTCCCTCTTTCACGGTTGCAACAGAGTCGCTTATCACGCCGGCGTTGTCGACAAAGTCTCCGTAAGCAAGAACATCGCGCGCTATACGTTGATCTACCATCGTTCCCGTACCTCCGCCATAGTTCGAGGCCCTGCGACACCCGCCCAAAGCCGCGCGGTTTCCATATCCGGCGTCTCCGCCTCTTGCAGGATAGCGCCGGCTTCATCATCGCTTTGTACATTCACCAGCGCAAACGTACGAAGAGGTTTTTCTCTCCCTTTCACCTTAATGAGCGGCGTTTCTTCCAGTACGAATCGCTCTCCAATAAGTTCCCGCGTATGCTCCATAATCAGAATATCCGTGTCAAAGTCTTCATTCGCGTCAGCGATACACTCGGCGAGGCTCACCACATCGCCCGCAACCATCAATTCTTTGCGCTCATCCACACTGATAATCCCCGCAAACGTCTCTCCTGTATTGACAACGCAACTCATCTTAATCAATGGGGCAAATTGCGCACTTTGCGCAGGATACGGCGCTTCGCTTTGAGCGGCTTTTACGCGAAGCAAACGCTCCTTATTCAGTTTCCGCAAACTTGCCCTCATCATCAACGCGGCGTGGATGCAGTTCATCGCGTTCCGCTCAGAACCGCCATCTTCAAGCGCGCCCCAAAACGCCAAAAGCGCGGCGCCGTCATGGGTCAGAAATTTATCGACAACGCCGCCGGCGTGGGTCACACATCGTGTCAAACAGGAGAAGAATTCATTGGCTAAAGCCGCCGTATCCCGCGCGCTCAAATTCCCGGTCAGTTCCGCAAAAGCGCGGAGTTTGACAAAGCAGACCGTGGTGGCGCCCTTCCCCGCATGAAAGAGCGCTTCCTGCCGCGCAAGCCGCAACGCTGTCTTATTGGCGAATTTTTCAACATAGGCGGCTTCTTGAGTCATACTGATAAAACTTTGGGTCAGTTCTCCAATCTCATCCCCGCTCCGGTTCGCAAGATTCACCGCATAATCACCCTCCCTAACGGAATTCGCGCCGTGAATCAACGCCACAAGCGGCTTGCTGATAGTTTTTGTATACAGATGCGCAAGAAGCGACGACAGAACCAACGCTCCGCCGCCGAAACAGCACATAAGCCGGATAACAGTAACGAGCTTCTTAAAAACAATATCTGTTTTGAAGGTTGTAATCACAACCAGATTGTTTTCGTTCTTCACATCTCTTTGATTTACGGCTATCTTTTTGATCGCCGCAAAGCATTCGGTTCCTTCGCCATCATGATATGTGGATGTGAAGCTCCGGCTTCCGTGTTCTGGCGTCTGCCATTGTATAAAGGGAAGATCGTCCGAATTGCCCCCATCTTCAGCCTGAAGCAGTACATCGCCCGCTTCGTTTGACATAAACGAGGCGTTGTCCCCTGTTCCAAGACTTCTGACAAGGGGTTCAGGTGAAAAGAAAACAGCCGCCGCGTTGATTTCGGCGCCGCGTTCATAAGGAAAGAGCATGACAAGAAGGGGAGCGTCAGAAAAAGGCGCCGCGTGGCACATGAGAATTTCACCGGACAGCGCTCGCCTCGCCGTTTCTTTTTGATTTTCAAACCACAGTGTTATATGGTCATGTCCGATAGTTTTCGCCAGATTGTTGACAAATAAACGCGCCCCAAGCGCGTCTCGGACTTCCATCGGATTCGCGGCGGCTGAAGCCTCACCCACCGCTTGCCCCGGCAACCGCGTTTGTGAGATTTCGGGAAGGATAGCAACCGCTTTTATAGTGGGATTCAGTGTAAAAAATCGCTCCGCTATTTCATTTGCAGACGCAACCGAGTCCGCGTCCGCGCCACCCGCCTCGTCAATTTTCCGCAACAGCGACATCGCGCCGGAATAGACGCTTTCAAGCTCGCTCTCCACCGCCAGCGCAGTCAAATTATTTATCGCCCTGTTATTTTCCCGCGCAATGCCACGCGCGTTTGTCAACCGCGCCGCCAGCGCGATAATCGCGGACAGGAATAAAAGCGACAACACAGTCGAAATGAGCGTAAGTTTTGCGCTTATGGGAAACCGTCCGTATTTTCTACTTTTTTTCGCCCGGCTTGCCTTGCCCGTCCGAATCGTCCTGTCCATACTTGTATGTTAAAACAAAATTGAACGCCTGTCCAGCGCTATTCACGCGCTATAACGAAAAACGCGAGTGTAATTGAATGGTGAGCCAAAAGACGCGTAAGCCAAGTAATGTAATGGCGGCCCAAGGAAATGCGAGAGGGAGATGCCAACACAAAAGACGACGGTCATGGCAGTCAAACACTTCCTGCAAATCGGGGATTGTTTTTGCGGCTCGCTCAAAACGGCTGGTTTTTGAGCCGCCTAAAGGCGCCTTTTGTTTTTCCATCCATACCCTTTCAAACTCCTTTTGATTTCCGTCCTACCCCGCATCATTTAATCTCGTTTGCCCTTTTACATCCCCAATTTATCCTATATCGGGGAAACATTTTCGCCTCGCGTCGCCTCGTCCGGCGTCGCGTAAATTTGAAAAATTTTAATGCTCCCGTAAAAGTCAAACTTTTATAGTCGCCCCGGCATAGACTGGGGCTGCCAAATTTTAATCAAAATACTTCAGTAGAGGCGTATTATTTGTTTCAGACGCCGACATCGCTTCTTCGCTTTCTGCCGGTATTCAGATTTATCCATTGGTTTAATGGAAGGAGTTCAACCGACATCTTTGTTTCTTTATGATTGTATCTTTTTCAATATCAATGTCCCGCTTCATATCCCAACCAGCAAAAGCTCTTCCTGTATTTCCCGAAGGCAAATATTTAAACGACTTTTTCTTTAATCCCCCTTCTTTCCCTCTATACCTATAATTTTATTTTCTCTTCCTCGTTGTTGCCTGAGAGGAGAAACATCCATATTAAGTGGCTTGAGCGCAGAATCTCTTAACTTCAATGCCTGCATGTTTTTTTCAAATAATACAAATCCACAAGAAGATATTGCGCCCTGTCCAAGGCAAAGGCAGGGATAAGGATTTTTTGTCCTTTCATAAATGTCGTTTCAATAATTTCCCGCAACTTTTCGATTCTTTTATCATCTGTCTTATCACGATTCTGTCCGCCATAAGTTGATTCTAGGACAAAATATTTGCGCGCGGAACAACCAAAAGGTGTATTGCGCTTTTTAAACAGGATATTTGGTATATATGTTTCTGACACCGGA